>JBHADS010000081.1:0-5982 GCA_041855185.1 Lautropia sp.
GATTCATGAGCGTATCGCCTTCGGTCGTTATTTCCACGGGGCCGGCTCGGGGGTTGGTGGGGGGGATCACCCGCCACATGCAACTGCTCGAACAGATTGCTGGACATCTCGCCATCCGATTGGAGCATTTCCAGATCGGGCGTCGCCAGGGTGAGCGTGGTGCATGGTCGCAAGTGCGTCGCCTGTGGGTCGATTACCGCGAATTTGCCGCGACGCTGAAGGCAGCTCGGGCCAGCGAAGCGTCTGTCGTCGCCCACGTCAACAGTTCCATCAAGCCGGTTTGCGTGCTGCGGGATGGTGGCTTCGTGCTGCTCGCCCGTGCCATGAGGGTTCCGGTGATCTTCCAGGTGCACGGTTGTCTGCTGCAGGGGCCTGATGATGGGCGGACCTGGCTCAGACGTATCGCACGCTGGGTGCTTGCAAAGTCCGACAGGGTTGTGGTGCTCAGCCGGGCGCAATCCCTGGCCATTGGTGGGCAGGCGGCCCTACGGGCCGTTGCCGTCAACAATGCCGTGCAGATGCTGCCCTTGGTGCCACGGACACGTTCGGCGGGGCAGGTGTTCAAGATTCTTTTTCTGTCGCGTCTGGTTCCCGAGAAGGGCGTGGACCTGTGCCTGCAGGCCATGCGTCTGTTGCGCGCACGCGGCATCGATGTTCGGCTCGAGCTGGCGGGAGATGGGCCGATGCTCTCGACGCTGCCGGCACAGATCGACGCGATGGGGCTGTCGGACTGTGTGAGCCTGTCCGGTTTCGTGCCCCCCGAGCAGACCCGTGCGCGCCTGTTGGCCAATGATCTGATGTGGTTGCCATCGCAGGTACCCGAAGGTCAGCCCTACGCCCTGCTCGAGGCGCTTGAAACCGGCATGCCGGTGGTGGTGACGCGGTCGGGAGCCGTACTGGGCGAGATGATCGATGTGGCAGCGTCTCGGGGGGGCGCCTTGCTCGAAGTCGGGAGCTCCGCCGAAGCCTTGGCTGATGCGACGGCTGCGCTGGTGCTTGATCCGGAGGGCTTCGACAGGTTGAGGCGAGCGGCGCGGGGGGTGGCCGAAAGCTGTTATTCGATGGAGGCTGTACTGCCGCAGTGGCAGGCTGTCTGGGATATGGGCGGCCCTGGGCGCAGTCAGTGAGGGGGCGATGGAAGGGATTGAATGCTGGCAGGAAGATGCCTGAGGGGTGACGGCGGGGCCCACGCAGTGAGGGACTCCGTGTTCCGACAGGCAGTTGTTTGAAAGAAGATTTGTGTTGAGATCCGGCAGTGCGCGGATTTCGACGTGGATGAAGCATTTCCCGGCGGCTCATAGGCCCGCCGATCGAGCGTAGCGTGAATAAATCTGACCGACAGCGAGCGGCTCATGTCGTTCCCTCTTTTCTCTCTCCCTTCGATCTGACGGTCTCCAATCGGGGGCAGCTTCCCGAGATGGGGACGGCTACGCCAGTGATCGTCGACTACTGGCGACTGGTGGTGCGCGAGCGTCGCAAGCTGTTGGCGCCTGTGCTGGTGACGGCGCTGGCGGCGCTGGTCATTGGCTTGCGTACGACGCCGATCTACGAAGCAACCTCGACCTTGATGTTCGAGTCGACCAAGGGGCCGGTATCGATCCAGGATGTGGGGGGAGGGATCGCCAATGTCCCGGTCGAGGAAGGCTTGGCCGAGTTCCTCCAGACCTCGGATGTGGCGCTCCGGGTGATCCGTACCCTGAACCTGACGGAGCGGCCGGAGTTCGTGTCCTCGGATGGCGGATTGCGGGCCATGTTGCCTGATGCGGTGAAGGCTTGGCTGAGGGGCTCGGGGTCTGAGGACAAGGAAGTGAAAGCGCCGGCCGGAACCACCCATCTGGAGCAGAGGGCGCTGGCTTATTTTCATAAGAACCTGAAGGTCAGCCGGACGCACCAGAGCCCGTTGGTTCAGATCAGTTTTCAGTCGCAGGACCCGAGCCTGGCGGCGGCTGTCGTCAATGAAGTTCCCGCGGCTTTCATTCGCGCCGACATGGATGCACGTTATGCGGCGACCCGGGAAGCCGACAAGTGGCTCAATGAGCGCCTGGCGCAGCTGAAGGCGGGGCTGGATCGCTCGGAGAAGTCGTTGGCAGACTATCGGAACGAGAACGGTATCGTCGCGCGTGGCAGCGACGAGGCGTCCGACCGCCAGATTTCCTTCCTGAATCAACGCTTGATCGATGCCCGTGCGCGGCTTGCTGCTGCCGAAGAGGCGCACAAGCAGGCCAACAGCGCGAACTTTTCCGAGGTGATGGGAGCGCCGGGCATTGCCAACAATCCAGGTGTGGCACGGGCACGCCAGGCCCAGAGTGAGGCGCAGGCCCGAATGGCCGAGGTGCGTAGCCAGTTGGGCGACGCGCATCCGCAGTACCGTCGGGCAAGCTCCGAGTTGCAGCAGGCGAGGGAGGATCTGCAACAGCAGGTGGCGACGGCCAAGCGTGAGATCGCGGGGGAGCTGGCTGCAGCCCGTGCCAATGAAAAACAGTTGCTGGCCAGTCTGAACAATGCTCGCCAGGCCTTGAAGGATCTGGATGGCAAGGAGATCGTGGCGCGCCAGATGGAGCAGGAGGTGGCGACGAACCGTCAGCTCTATCAGACCTTTCTGGCACGTGTGAAGGAGGTGACGGCTGCGGGTGACTTCCAACGCCCTGCCGCGCGTCTGATCGATGCGGCACAGGTGCCGACCGCTCCTGTCAAGCCGCAGATTCTGCTGATGACGCTGATGGGGGCGGTGCTTGGCCTGCTGGTCGGCTTCTTCGCGATCGTGCTGATCGATCAGATTCGCAACACGCTGCGCCGTACCGACGATGTCGAGACCAAGTTGGGGCGGCCGTTGCTGAGTGCCATTCCCAAGCTGGACGACCAGGATGCCTTCAGGGCGGCACGCATGCAGATGATGAAGCCGGATTCCCTGTTCGCCGAAGCGATCCGGACGCTTTCCACATCGGTCACGTTGGCGGGGCTCGAGCAGAGCATGAGCGTGATCGCGGTCAGCTCGGCGATGGATGGTGAGGGCAAGACCTCGGTTGCCTGCAATCTGGCTGCAGCGTTGTCGTCCACCCGACGGGTACTGCTGATCGATTGTGATTTGCGTCGTCCCGCTGTGGGCTCTGCCCTGGGTCTGCCTGCGGGGACGCCGGGTCTGGTGCAGCTGCTCGGTGGCAAGGCTTCGATCGAGGAGTGTGTCCAGGCTGTTCCAAGTTCGTCGCTGAAAGTGATCGGAGCCGGGCGTTCGGTGGGTAACGCGCTCGACCTGCTGATGAATGCGGGGTTCGAGGAACTTTTATCTGAGCTGCAGCGTGACTTTGACACCATCATCATGGACTGTCCTCCGGTACAGTTGGTGTCGGATACGCTGCTGCTCGGAAGGAGCGCTTCCGCAATGATCTTTGTCGCTCGTTCCGACGCCACGCCCTTGCAAGTGGTGCGTCGCGCTTTGCACCGTATCGACAAAGCGGGTATACCGGTCCTCGGCGTTGCGCTCAACGCACATGATTTCGTGCATGCGGATCGGTTTTATGGTGAGCACTCAGGTTACGCGCGCTATGGATATGAACAGAGCTACGGGGCGAAGGAGGTGGGGTCGACCCGAAGGAAATAGTCGCCTGTGCCTGCTGGTGGTTCTTGGGTCATTTGTTTGGAAAGGCATGAAAGAGGTGGGTGTCAGTGATTGACGTTCATTGCCATTATTTGCCGGCTGTCGATGATGGAGCCAGGGATTTGCAGACGGCTCTCAAGTTGATTCGTCGAGCACATGCCGATGGCGTCAGAAAACTTGTCATGACTCCGCATGTGTACGCGGGGCGTTGGGATAACTCCCTGAGTTTTCTGCAGCCTCGTTTCGAAGCATTCAAAAAACTGGTGGCATCGAAGGAAATCGATGTCGAACTCTATCTGGGCGCCGAAGTGCATCTTCTGCCGGAGTCCCTGCGCCTTCTGGCCGAGGATGAGATTCCGTTCATCGGTGGCTGGGATGGGATGAAGGTGATGCTGCTCGAGCTGCCCGATGGGCGGATTCCGCTCAACGCGGTCAGCGCGGTACGCTATCTGATCCGTGAAGGGGTTCTGCCGATGCTGGCGCACCCCGAACGGAACAAAATGGTGATGAGCCGTGTCCAGACGTTGGAGCCTTTCCTGGCCGAAGGGTGTTTGCTGCAGTTGACAGCCGCCTCGGTGATCGGGGAGTTTGGAGAGAGGGCGAGAGACGCGGCTGCGGCCATTCTTGAGAGAGGGTGGGCGACTGTTGTAGCCTCCGATGCGCATAACCTGCGCCATCGCACCTCGCGCATGAAAGCCGCTTATCGCCACCTGGAGCAGGTGTACGGCAAGGCGGTCGCAGAAAAGCTGACCTGTGAGGCACCTGGGCGGCTGCTGGATGAGCGCTTGAGCCTGGGCATCGACTCGGTGGTGGATTGAATGAGCGGGGCATCTGCTCGGGCGGCAGAGCCGCGGAGCAATCGTCTGCGTGTCCTGGTTCTGGTGGACGCGCCCTGTGTCAGCCGCTATGCACGCGATCTGATTGCGTGGCTGGAGGGCGAGCCTGAGGTGTCCCTGCAGGGCGTCTGGTATCCGTCCGATCTGCGCCTGGTGGCCGCTGAGGGCGGGTGGCGCGGCCGTTGCAGGGGCTTGATTCATCGCTGGGATGCCCGGCTGGCGCGCCTGGGTGCATCGGCCGATCCCGGTCTGGGTCTGGCCAGGGTTTCGGCCAGACAATGGCGAAGCTGTGGAGGCGATCCGGCTGCGGCTGCCGACGAAGGCCGTCGCAATCGGCCGAAGGTCGGGGCTGCGGAACTGCCGGCGTGCGATCTGCTGATCCGGGCGGGAGCCATTCCCGATGACCGGGTGCTGCCGTTGGCACGGCGTGCGCGCTATGGCGCGCTGGGCTTCGATTTCAGTCTGTCGGCGCCTCCCGATCTGGGGGGGCTGGGTTTCGACGAGTGCCTGCAGGGCGAGCACCAGGCCGGACTCGTGCTGTATGCCTTGGGCCGTGGCCTGGATGAGCCCTGGGTGGTGCGCCGTGGCTGGTTTCAGCCGCACTGGACGCTGGCGCGCACGCGGGCGCTGCTGTTGTCGGCCGCGCTGCGGATGATGAAGGATGCGGTCGAGCAGTGTCTGCGTAGCCATCGGGCCGAGGGCGGAGCGGCTGCTGATGCTGCCGGTGAGCGCTGGTTCCGGCAGGTGTGGCCGGAGGGGCCGCAGGCGGCGCATCTGCGCGGACGGGAGCTGCCGCCTGCGTTGAATCCGCGCCGGGTCGAGCCGGTGCCGCTGAAGGCACTGTTTCGGTATATGGGGCGCGCTGGCGGGCGGATCTGGCAGAAGATTCAGGATGGGCGCAAGGGACGCCAGTACAACTGGCAGCTGGGTTTCGTGCAGGCCAAGCACCCGGCAACCATCGATTTTGCGAATGTGCAACCTGCCGGAGCGCCCGGGCGCCGCTTTCAGGCCGATCCTTTCCTGGTGCCGGCGCAGCATCCCGGGGATAAACCGGTGGTGTTCGTCGAGGAATGGGCGCCCCGGCGCCGGCGCGGTCACATCTCGGCGCTTGAGGTCGATGTGCAGCCGCCACAGGGTGTCCGGCAGCCGCCCAGGGTGGAGCTGCGCCATCTGGGTCCGGTGATCCGTACCGAGCATCATCTGTCCTTCCCGTTCTATTTCCGCTGGCAGGGGCAGCACTATCTGTGCCCCGAATCGGCGGGCTCGGGCCGGATCACGGTCTGGCGGGCCAGGCGCTTTCCGACCGAGTGGGAGCCTGCCGCCGTGCTGATGCGCGATGTCTCGGCGGTCGACACCATGCTGTTCGAATCGGGCGGACGCTGGTGGATGCTGACCAATCTGGATCGCACAGGCAGTACGCTGGTGGCGCCGAGCCGGGATTTCCATTCGGAGCTGCATCTGTTCCATGCCGACCACCCGCTGTCGGACAGCTGGACGCCGCATCCGATGAATCCGCTGCGCATCGACAGCTATGGCGGGCGCAATGCGGGC
>JBHADS010000082.1:0-3230 GCA_041855185.1 Lautropia sp.
CAGCAGCACCTTCTTCCAGGAACTGGCCGATCGTATCCAGCGCTATCTGCGCGAGCAGATGCCGGTCTGGCGCGAGCGCTATCCGGGTGTCGAGGCGATGCAGGTGGCCGTGATGGGCTGCATCGTCAACGGCCCGGGCGAATCGAAGCATGCGGACATCGGCATCTCGCTGCCGGGCGCCGACGAGGCACCGGTGGCGCCGGTCTACATCGACGGTGAACGGACGGTGACGCTGAAGGGCGAGCGCATCGCCGAGGAGTTCCAGGAAATCGTCAACAATTACGTCGAGCGTCGCTACGGCGATGCGCAACCGGCGGTGGCCGCGGCGCATTGAGCCGAGGGCCGGGCCCGCTGCACGCGCAGGGGCTCCCGGAGGCCCGGCAGTCCCCAGGGCGCTGCCGTGAGGGCTCCGGATCGACGACAGAACCATGCGCGCAGCCGCACGAGGTGGCCGCGCGGCCAGGATATCAGGACAACGAGGGAATATGGCGGCACAGAAACTCGCCGGCGTCAAAGGGATGAATGATCTGCTGCCGGAGGCATCGCCGCGCTGGCAGCGCTTCGAGGACATCGTGTCGGCTTGGGCGCGCAGCTATGGCTATGCGCAGATCCGCACACCGATCGTCGAGCCGACGCCGCTGTTTGCGCGCGGGCTGGGCGCCGTGACCGACATCGTCGAGAAGGAGATGTATTCCTTCGAGGACGCGCTCAATGGCGAGGCGCTGACGCTGCGTCCCGAGGGCACGGCCGGTGTGGTGCGGGCCGTGATCGAGCACAATCTGCTCTACGACGGTCCGAAGCGGCTCTGGTACATGGGGCCGATGTTCCGGCATGAGCGTCCGCAGCGTGGGCGCTACCGGCAGTTTCATCAGGTGGGCGTCGAGGCGCTGGGCTTTGCCGGCCCCGATGTCGATGCCGAAGTGATCGCGATGGGCCAGCGGCTCTGGGATGAGCTGGGCATCGGCGGGCTGCAGCTGCAGATCAACTCGATCGGCGACGCGCCCGAGCGCGCCCGTCACCGTCAGGATCTGATCGCCTATTTCGAGCGTCATGCCGATCTGCTCGACGAGGAGGCGAAACGCCGGCTGCATGCCAACCCGCTGCGCATCCTGGACAGCAAGAACCCGGCGATGCAGGCGATGATCAGCGAGGCGCCGCGGCTGCTCGATTATCTCGAAGGCCCGTCGCGGGCGCATTTCGAGCAACTGCAGGGCTATCTGGCCGATCTGGGCATCCCGGCCACCGTCAACCCCCGGCTGGTGCGGGGCATGGACTACTACAACCGCACCGTGTTTGAATGGGTGACGGACCGCCTGGGTGCCCAGGCCACCGTCTGCGGCGGCGGGCGCTATGATCCGCTGATCGAGATGCTGGGCGGCAAGCCGGCACCCGCCTGCGGCTTCGCCATCGGCGTCGAACGGCTGCTCGATCTGGTCGAGCAGGCAGGGGGGCTGGCCGGGCCCGAGGCGCTGGATGTCTATGTGATCAGCAGCGGCGAAGGCACGATGGCGGCGGCGCTGCAAGCCTCCGAAGCGCTGCGGGCGCATGGCTTCAACGTGCTGATGCACGCCGGCGGTGGCAGCTTCAAGTCGCAGTTCAAGCGGGCCGGCGCCAGTGCGGCACAGTTTGCGCTGATCATCGGCGAGGACGAGCTGAAGCAGGGCGAAGCGACGCTGAAATGGCTGCGCGAGACGGGCGAGGGGCACGGTGGCCGGCAGGAGCGTGTCCGACTGGCCGAGGTGGCCGAGGCGCTGGGCAAGGCGGCGTTCAACTGACCGGGCCGGTCGGCGTGCTGCGCGACCGGGCAGGATGCCTCGGCGGCGTGGGCAGTCGGCGGCTTTCAAGGATTTCGACGGATAGGATAGACAGATGGCATACAACCTGCAGGACCCGGAACAAATCGACGAGCTGAAGGCGTTCTGGGCGCGCAATGGCAGCCGGATTCTTGGGATTCTGGTGATTGTGGCGGCCGTGTTCGCCGGCCAGCGGGCCTGGAACTGGTATCAGGCCGGGCAGTCCGAGAAGGCGGCACAAGCCTATGCCGGACTGCTCAACGTGATCGGCTCGGGCAAGCCCGAGCAGATCCAGGAGCGCTACCAGGTCATCGTCAAGGACTATGGCAACACCGCCTATCTAGGCATGGCCGGTCTGCGCGTGGCCGATGCCTACGTCAAGGCGGGCAAGGCGCCCGAGGCGACGACGGTGTTGAACGATGTGGTGCAGAAGAGCCAGGAGACCGGCTTCAAGCAGATCGCCGCGATCCGGCTGGCCGGTCTGCTGCTTGACCAGAAAAAATACGATGAGGCACTGAAGACGCTCGATCCCGCCGTGATCGGTGCGAGCCAGGGCGAGATGGCGGGCAACATCGCCGACCGTCGTGGCGATGTGCTGGCCGCCCAGGGCAAGAAGGCCGAGGCCAGCGCCGAGTACCGGACCGCGCTCGAGCGCCTGCCGGCCTCGGGGCCGCTGCGGCCGCTGGTGGAGCTGAGACTCGACGTGGTGGACAACTGATGCGGGCGCGCTCGATCGATCATGGTACGCGGGCAGCGGTGCTGCGCCGGAAGCTGGCAGCGCTGAGCCTCGCGGCGGCCTGCCTGTCCCTGAGTGGCTGCGCGCTGTTCGGTGACGAGACCGCCGAGCCGCCACCGTATCCGGTGGCGCAGCAGCCCGACAGTGCCCGGCTGCTCTGGCGCAACACCCGGGGCGGTGATGCGCTGCCGGGCTTCCAGCCGGCCTTGACCGGGCAGGGGCTGTGGGTGACGGACGAACGCGGCCGGGTGCGTCTGCTGTCCCGCGAGGACGGCAAGGAGCTGAGCGGCTTTCGCATCGATGGCAAGGCCGCTGCCGGTCTTGCGGCCGATGACGAGCTGGTGATCGTCGTCAACCGCGATGGCACGGTCATCGCACGCGATGTGAAGGGCCAGCAGCGCTGGAGCACGCCGCTCAATGGTGAGGTGACGACGGCGCCCGTGCTGACCTCGGATGTGGTGCTGGTGCGCACTGTTGAGGGACGGGTCGTCGGTCTGGATCGTGGGGGCGGCACGGTGCGCTGGAGCTGGCAGGCGCCGAATGCGCTGCTGACGCTGCGCCAGAGCAGCCCGATGGTCGTCGATGCCGATACCGTCTACCTGGGCCTGCCCAATGCGCGTCTGGTGGCGCTGGACCTACGCTTCGGCGTGCCGCGCTGGGAAACCGCCATCGCCTCGTCGCTGGGGGCCACCGAGCTGGAG
>JBHADS010000083.1:0-5227 GCA_041855185.1 Lautropia sp.
GCCGTGCCGTCGGCACCGCTGCCACCCGCACCGGCACCGGCAGCGGCACCAGCAGCGGCACCGGCAGCGGCACCTGCGCCCGCACCACTGCCGGTGCCTTGCGTCTGGCTGCCGGCACTTCCACCCGCATTCCCTTCAGCGCTTCCTCCCCCGCCTCCACAAGCGGCCAGCAGGACCGCAACGGCGAGGCAGAGCAGCGCGTGGACAGGGTATGTGGCGGGCGGGACCATAGGTTCTGGCTCCTCCGACGGGCAGCGTACAGGGACTGCCTCGGATCATAGCGGCGTCGATCCCGGCAGGCAGCTGCTGACGGACGGATGGGGCCGCGCTGCTGGCCGGTGGTCGGTGCGCAAAAGTGTGGCGGCGAATCCCCCACGTGTTCGTTCAGGATAGGGCGCGGGCACCGGGTGACAGGGCCCTGTCGGCGCTGGGCGCCTGCCTGGGCGTGGGCATCATGGCGGTTGCGACGCCGCCTGCTTCGGCGACTGCCCGCGCCGGTGACTGCTTGCGGGGGCAGTTGCCGGGGCGGCTTCAGTGGCTGCCGGACATCGCCGCCGTTTCGGACGGCTGCGTCGCCAGCTGGGTGGGCACCAGCTTCATCAGCTCGGCATCGAGGTCGTTGCGGTGCGCCAGTTGCAGCCCCTGCACGATCTGATCGGTCAGGCCGGTGGAGAAGGGCGCGGCGCAGCTGCCGATCAGCTCGATGCCGGGCAGATGATGCAGCAGACGTTCGCGCTCTTCCAGGAAGGTATCGACCGCTTCGTGCGTGGGCAGGCTCAGGGCGTGCTCCAGGCGGCGCAGCTCGAAGCCTGCGACCTGGGTGCCCGGTTTGATCAGGGTCATCGTCGCCAGATCGCGCAGCATCGCCTGCTCGAAGGCGGCATCGCCGTGCAGCTCGCCATGAAACTCGCGGAAACGCTGCGGGTGGGCTTCGATCACCAGTTCGGTGAATCCGCTGTCTGTCGGCGCGCCGCACAGGGTGCTGTTGACGACCCGATAGATGCCGGTGTCGTTGGCGACGGCATGGACGATGCTGTGGGCGTGGCGCATCGCGTCCTGCGGCAGCCGGAAGAAGCCCAGCAGCAGCGGCAGGCGCGTGCTGGCTTCCGGCGCAGCCATCATGCCGGCGGCATGGATGCCGAAGCTGGGGCTCAGTGACCAGCCCAGCCGGGCTGCACGCAGCTCACCGTGCTTCTTCAGCATCAGCAGAAAATCGTGCTGGCGGCCGCCCAGATGCAGGATCTGGTCCTCGATCAGCGTGATCAGCGGATGGTTGCGCACCATCAGCGCCAGCTGCTGACACAGATTAGCCACCGTATTGTGCTGCGGATAATTGAAGATGGGCGCGGCCTGGGGTACGTTCTTGCCGCAGAGCACGGCCAGCAGCGTTTCGGGGCAGTACATCGGCAAGGAAGCCACTCGGTGATGCACCGCCGCCAGATGGGCCGCATCCCGGTTCATCATCTGCCGCGCAAAGGGCAGGAACACCGCCTCGTGCAGCGAGGGGCCATGCAGCCGACGCGACAGCGTGTCGCAATCGAAGGGCAGGGCGCTCTGCTGCGCGCCGTTCGGCCAATCGGCAGGCGCCGAACCATCGGCGGGCCAGGCTTTGTGATTGCTGGGATGCCACAGCGTGGTGTCGTGGCGGACCTGGCGGCTGATCGCGGACAGCTCGCGGTGCATCGCCGCCGAATGCTTCAGGTGCGGCAGCGCCTGCAAGCCGTGGCCGAGCAGCATGTCGGGCAGCAGTTGTCCGTCCACCCACATCCGCGGCATCCGGATCGGGCGCGTGCTCTGGTAGGACTGCACATAGCGCCGTACCACGGCACAGAAGCGCGAGGCATCGTTGCGCTTCATCGGGTCATAGCTGTCCAGCCGCGGCGGCGTGGCGGGCTCGTCGCTCGAACTGAATTCGTAGAACATCATGCCGGCATCGTGACGACGGCCCAGCGCCTGCACCCCCGAGAAATATCCCCCCAGCGTGCCGCCGGGGTTGACGATGGTGGTGGGCAGCCCGCGATGGGCGCGTTCGGTAGCGGCAACGAGAACGGCCAGCGAATTGCCGGCCAGCACGAGAGACTCGGACGAGGCGGAGGATTTCATCATGAATACAGCACGAACGGCGGGGCCGTGACGAGGAGGATTGTGCGCGTCAGTCTGCCGACGCGAAGGTCGGATTAAGCGCAGAGACGACCCGTATTTCCATGCTCGCCGTCATGGGCGGCAGCGGCGGGGGCTGAACGGTCTGTATGTGGCCGACGCTGTGGGGCGTGTGGCACAGGGTGTGAGGCACGCTTGTTCCGTCGAAAGATCGGAAAGCCCCTGGTGCCGCAGTGATGTCAGGGGTCAGAACCCTTCCGGGCCGAACGACGAAATCGCGTTCTTTCCCGCAGGCAGCGGGAGGCGCTTGGGTGGCAGATGAAGCTGGGCAGGGAGGGGACGGGGGCGGCGGACGCAAGCCTCGGGCAAGGGCTGGACAGGCCGCTGATAGGAATGCCGGATCAAGGTGTTGAACAGTGGCTGGACACCATGTCGGACGGGGCTGGCAAGACGGCTGGCAGGAGCGCCGGGGGAGGAGATGAAAAGGAGGGGAAGGAAAGGAGGGGAAATGGACCTGGGAAATTGGGCTGGAAAATGGGGCCGGAAAACGGACCGGCCAATGGGACAGCGGGGCGGGAAAAGGCCCCAGGAGGCTGGCCGCGCAGCAGCAGCGGACGCAGCCCCCGTGCGTTGGGGCGATCAGCCCTTGACGACCTCGATCGGGCCGTGATCGTCGCAATGGTCGCCATGCGGATAGTGCAGGTGGCCATCGACCAGATAGCAGATGTGGTCGCCGTGCGGCACGGCTTCGTGCCCGCAACCCGGTCCGTGGACATGGCCGGGCTCGTGGCCGCTGCAACGATGCTCGGGCGTGCAACGTGCCGGGTTGGTGTCCGAGACGGCAATCACGTGCTCATCGACGTGGTCGCCGTGCGGATGGTGCAGATGACCATCGTGCAGATAATCGACATGGCCTTCGTGGCGGATGGCGGTGTGGCCGCAGCCCGGGCCGTGCTGATGGTCGTGGTTGGCGTGGTGGGGGTGATTGCAGTTGCTCATTGTTTCTCTCCTTCGTGGGCCTGCGGACAGGCCGGGATTGAAAAAGGGTGTCGTGCGCCTCGGTTCAGAAGGCCGGGCTGGTTCCGGGCATCGGCTGGTTTTCCGGCTCGGCGGCGTGGTTCAGCACATTCATCAGCAGGGCGCGCACGTGCTCGTCGGCCAGCGAATAGAAGATGTGCTTGGCGTGCCGGCGTCTGGCCACCAGCCGGGCGGCATGAAGCTGCTGCAGCCGGGCCGAGATGCTGCTCAGCTTGGCCTGTTCCAGCTCGACCAGCTCCGAGACACAGACTTCGCGCTGCGCCAGCCACAGCAGGATGCGCAACCGGGCGGGATCGCCCATCGCCTGACACATCTGTGCCGCCAGCCGAAGCTGGGATTCGGTATGGCTGGGCAGCGACAGCGTCGGTGCGTCCGCGTGCGGGTGCTGGCAGGCGGGCATATCGGCTTCGGGGGACTGCATCGTGTGGCTCGAATCGGAACGGGTCATTCGGCTTGCCTGAGACCGAGGGGACGAACGCCATCATTGTAGCAACATTACATGGAATGTTGGAATGACGTGATCCTATAACTCAGGGTAAGACCCCTGTATGCGTGCCGCCCGGGACGGCGCACACTGGGGCTGCTGTCGGTGCCCTTTACTTTCAATATCAACAATAACGGGTGGGGCGATCGGAGTGCGTGCAAAGCGTGTTTCGCATGCTGCCGGCGGCATTTTTTATTGCTTATATCCACCAGGAGACTATTCATGGCTCAAATGATGAAAGCGGCGGTCGTCCGCGAATTCGGCAAACCCCTGAGCATCGAGGAGGTGGCGGTTCCCTCCCCGAACGACGATCAGATTCTGGTCAAGATCGAAGCTTCGGGTGTCTGCCATACCGATCTGCACGCGGCTGAAGGCGACTGGCCGGTCAAGCCGAATCCCCCCTTCATTCCGGGGCATGAAGGCGTGGGCTTCGTGGCGGCTGCCGGCAAGAATGTGCGCCACGTCAAGGAGGGCGACCGGGTCGGCATTCCGTGGCTGCATTCGGCCTGCGGATATTGCGCCCATTGTCTGGGTGGCTGGGAGACGCTGTGCGAAAGCCAGCAGAACACCGGCTATTCGGTCAACGGAGGATTTGCCGACTACGCCCTGGCCGATCCGAACTATGTCGGCCATCTGCCCAAGGGCGTCGATTTCGTCGAGATCGCCCCGGTGCTGTGCGCCGGCGTCACGGTCTACAAAGGGCTGAAGATGACCAATGCCAAGCCCGGCAATTGGGTCGTGATCTCCGGCATCGGTGGCCTGGGTCATATGGCGGTGCAGTATGCCAAGGCGATGGGCTTCAATGTGGCGGCTGTCGATATCGCGGATGACAAGCTCGACCTGGCGCGCCGGCTCGGCGCCACCGTCACGGTCAATGCCGCACAGACCGATCCCGCCGCCTATCTGAAGCAGGAAATCGGCGGCGCCCACGGCGTGCTGGTGACGGCCGTCTCGCGCAAGGCTTTCGAGCAGGCGCTCGGCATGGTGCGCCGTGGCGGCACCATCGCCCTCAACGGTCTGCCGCCCGGCGATTTTCCGCTGCCGATCTTCTCGATGGTGCTCAACGGCATCACGGTGCGCGGCTCCATCGTCGGCACCCGTCTCGATCTGGAGGAGTCCCTGCAATATGCAGCCGATGGCCGGGTGAAGGCCACCGTCCACGCCGAGAAGCTCGAAAACATCAATGATGTCTTCGCGCGGATGCACAAGGGCCAGATCGAAGGCCGCGTCGTGCTGGATCTGAACGCCTGATCCTCCGCTTGGCGTCCTGGCCTATCGGCTCGTTCCGAGAAACCCTGTCGCCGGCCAGCCGGCGCACGCCTGCAACGGACACCGTCAGGCTGTGAAAGCGGCTGATGCCGGCGCCGAGGTGCCGTGCCATGAGGCCCATGAGGCCCATGAGGCGCGCACCTCGGGCTTTCTGAAAGCGGGGCGCTGACCCTATGCCTGCAGCCCCGTCCAGAAACTCCACAGCGCCGGCACGGCGAGTACGGCCAGGGCCAGCAGCACGAGGCGGTCGGCGCGGCTGAAGTGCCAGCGGCCATGATGGCGGCGCTGCGAGTACAGGAACAGCAGCACGCCGGGCAGGTAGAGCAGCACCGAGAA
>JBHADS010000084.1:0-4894 GCA_041855185.1 Lautropia sp.
GATGTCAACTCCACCCAGCAGATCGCCCGCCTCAAGTCCGAGGCCCGGGCAGGGGTCCGCAATGCCGATGTCAGCTACATCAGCGATCTGCCGGTCGTGCTCAACGAGCTGGTCAGACCTGGCATCCTCAGCGCCTACATCCCGTCCCCGCTCAAGGACCAGGTGCCGGCCGACCTGCAGACCCCGCTGCTGGCCAACCGCCTGTCCACCAAGGTACTGATGTACAACGAAGAGGCCCACCCCGACGGCGCCCCCGTCAGCAACCTCTGGGATCTGACCAAACCGGAATGGCGGGGCCGGGTGGTGTCGGTCGATCCGACGGTACGCGGCGATTACCTCGATCTGTTCACCGAGATCGTGCTGCGCAGCGATGAAATGGCCAAAGCCTACGAAGCCAGCTTCGGCAAGCCCATCGAGCTGGAGAAGGGGGAAAGCGCCGGCGAGAAATGGCTGAAGGACTGGCTCTCCAACACCCCGATCTTCGTCGCCAATACCGATGCCGTGGCCGATGCGATCGGCAAGCGCGGCCAGAAGCGCCCGCCGGTGGGTTTTGCCACCTACAGCGACCGTCGTGACAACGCCGATCGCGGCCGCGCGCTCCAGGTGGCACACGAGGTGCAGCCCGCCAGCGGCATCCTGTTTCCTGCCTCGCTGGGGCTGGTCCGGAACGGCAAGAACCCGGCGAGCGCGCGTCTGCTGATCCAGTTCATGATGGGTGACGACTCCGAGACCGGCGGCCCCGGCTACGCCCCCTTCCGGGTGGCAGGAGACTACCCGGCGCGCACCAACATCAAACCGCCCGCCGACGCCATCGACATCGATGCACTGAATGCCTGGCGCATCGACCCGAACAGAACCGTCACGGCGCGACGCAAGGTGGCGGACCTGATCCTCGGCTATCAGTAAAGGGATTCGCATCACGCCTCCACTGCCCTCCTCCCGCTGGAGAACGCCATGAACACCGCCACCCTCGGCGTGCAGGCACCGTCTGCAGGTCTGCCACGCTTCCTGTCACCCCCCGTCCTGCTGCCCTGGACCCTGGCGATCCTGCTGGCCTTGTGCGTGCTGGCCCCCTTGGTCCGCATCGCCTGGCTCACCGTGGTGGGCGAGGACGGCCTCGGTGTCTGGCAGGAAGTGGTTGCCGGCCGCATCTCCCGCAACCTGCTGTGGCGGCCCTTGGGCAACACGCTCATCATCGGCGTGGCCACGGTGCTCGGCACCCTGCTCATCGGCGGGGTGCTTGCCTGGCTGGTCGTCATGACCGATGTGCCGCTGCGCCGCTTCATTGCCGCACTGGCCGCCCTGCCCTTCGTGGTGCCCAGCTTCGCCTCGGCCTTCGCCTGGGGCGTGGTGTTCCGCAATCCGCGTGCCGGCGGTGAAACCGGCTGGCTGGAGCAATGGGGGCTGAGTGTCCCGGACTGGCTGGCCTGGGGTCTCACCCCCACCATCATCGTGCTGATCCTGCACTACGCCAGTCTCGTCTTCATGCTGGTGTCGGCCGCACTGGCCTCGGTCCATGCCGACATGGTCGAGGCGGCCCACATGACGGGCGCCTCCCGTGCGCGCATCCTCGCCGGCATCATCCTGCCCGTGGTCTCGCCCGCCATCATCAGCGCCTCCTCCCTGGTCTTTGCCGGCGCCGTCTCCAACTTCGCCGCCCCGGCCCTGCTGGGGCTGCCCGTCAACAGCCACACGCTGTCCACCCGCCTGTACGGCATGATCTCCACGGGCAGCGTCGAGCGTGGCTACGTGCTCGCGCTGATCCTGATCCTGATTTCCGCGCTGGTGCTCTGGTATGCCACCCGCGCCGTCAGCGGGCGCAAGTCCTTCGCCACCCTCACCGGCAAGGGCGGACGCACCCAGCGCTTCACGCTCGGCGCCTGGCGCTGGCCCCTGGCCGGCCTGGGCGTCTCGCTCGGCCTGATCGCCACCGTCATCCCGCTGCTGGTGCTGCTGCTCTCCAGCCTCACCCGTGAAGCCGGCAATCTCGGCAGCGGCCTGACACTGCACTACTGGTTCGGCCCCGGTGGCACCGAGATCGCGCAGGGCGTCGGCGGCGTGCTGCGCGACCCCGAACTGCTGCGCACCTTCGGCATCACCATCGCCCTGGGCCTGGTCGTCGCCTTCCTGTCGCTGCAGATCGGTCTGCTCACGGCCTACGTCACCACCCGCTACAAGAACAACTGGCTGGTACGTCCGCTGGCCACCATCGCCTTCCTGCCCAGCATGGTGCCCGGCATCGCCTTCGGCGCCGCCTTCATCGCGCTGTTCAGCCAGTCCTGGGGACCGATTCCCTCGCTCTACGGCACCTTCACCCTGCTGGTGATCGCCGGCGTGGCCTACACCCTGCCCTTCTCGGTACAGTCCGCCCGCGCCGCACTGGCCCAGGTCTCGGGCGACATCGAGGACGCGGCCACCATCGCCGGCGCGTCGCTGCCCCGTCGCCTGCTCGCCATCTACCTGCCGCTGACGATGCGCAGCCTGCTGGCCGGCGGCGTGCTCGTCGTGGTCAAGATGATCCGCGACCTTTCCCTGGTGATGCTGCTGTTCACCCCGGCCATGCCGGTGCTTTCGGTGGTGGCCTACCGCTATGCCAGTGAAGGCTTCCTCCAGCACGCCAACGCCATCACGATGCTGATCACGCTGATCTCCGTCGGCGCCACGCTCATCGCCGAAAAACTCAAGAACGCCTCCCAACCCTGGATGAAGGATTGATGCCGTGAAACCCTGTGATCTGCCTCCCCAGGAGACCGCCATGTCCCCCGCCATCGAACTGAAGGCGCTCGGCAAGCGCTACGGCGATACCGAAGTCGTCCGTCATATCGATCTCAGCCTGCCCCGGCAGAGTTTTCTCGTGCTGCTCGGTCCCTCCGGCTGCGGCAAATCGACCCTGCTGCGCATGCTCTCCGGCCTGGAAGCCCCCACCAGCGGTTCCCTCTGCATCCAGGGCCGGGAAGTCGCCAACGGCTCGCAAGGCATCCTCGTGCCCCCGGGCTCCCGGGGGCTCGGACTCGTCTTCCAGAGCTACGCGCTCTGGCCACACATGACGGTGCGCGGCAACATCGAGTGGCCGCTGAAAGTGGCGCGCCTGCCCGCTGCGGAACGCAAGCAGCGCGTCGATTCCGTCCTTGCCCTGCTGGGCATCTCGGCCCTGGCCGAACGCTACCCCAGCGAAATCTCGGGGGGCCAGCAGCAGCGGGTTGCCATCGCCCGGATGCTCTCCCCCTCGCCGGGCCTGCTGCTGTTCGACGAACCCTTGTCCAACCTCGATGCCAAACTGCGGCTGGAGATGCGCAGCGAGCTGCTGCGCGTGCACCGGCAGACCGGCGCCACCAGTGTCTACGTCACCCACGACCAGGTGGAAGCCATGACGATGGCCACCCATGTGGCCGTCATGAACGGCGGCGTCATCGAACAATTCGGCGCCCCGCAGGAGCTGCTGGACAACCCCGCCACCGCCTTCGTCGCCACCTTCATCGGCACCCCGGCCGCCAACGTCCTGCCCGTCCAGGCCGCGAACGGCCGCTACCAGTTCCAGGGCGTTCCGCTGGCCGACGTGGCCGGCGGCCCGGAGCAAGCGCAGCTGCTGTACCGTGCCACCGAGCTTTCGCTCTCGACCGAAGCCGGCGACGGCAGCCGGCCCAGCATCCCGGCCACACTCATCGAGGTGGCCCCGATGGCCGGCGGCTACGTCTGCACCCTGATGGCAGCCGGCACGCGGCTTTCGGTCGTCACGGCCCGGCAACCTGAAGTACGCTGCGGCGAAACCCTCCACATCCACTTCCCGGATGCCCCCAAGATTCGCTTCGATGCCCAGGGCCAGCGTCTGGACCTCATCCCATCATGAAGAAACTGCTGCTGGTTCGACACGGCGAAACCGCCTGGAATGCTGCCAAGGTCCTGCAGGGACAGGCGGATATCCCGCTCTCTCCCCACGGGCGCCAGCAGGCGCAGGCGCTGGCCCCGCTGGTCAAGCGCTGGTCGCCGCAACGGGTATTCAGCTCGGATCTGAGCCGGGCACGTGAAACACTGGAACTGATGGGCTGGACGGGCGCCCCCACCGACCCCCGCTGGCGCGAAGCGGATCTGGGCGCCTGGACCTCCCGCCCGGCCCAGGAGCTGATCGCCACCGAGGGGGCCCACTATCAGCGCTGGCGCGACGGGCAGGATGCACCGCCCGGCGGCGAGAGCATCGCCCAGTTCCGCACGCGGGTGGGGGCCGCCCTGCACGCGCTGCAGAACGGCGCCAACGACCATGTGCTGGTCGTCACGCACGGCGGCGTCATCCGCGCCGTGCTGGCCATCGCGCTGGGGCTGGATGCCGACCGCATCGTCGCGGTCGATCCCGGCAGTCTGACGATCCTGGACTTCGGCAGCAACCCCCGGCTGCTGGCCTACAACCACACGCCCTGGATGCAGGAAGCGCAGACGACCGACTGAAAGACAGGGGCCTGCTCAGGCCGAGAACGAGGAACCGCAGCCGCAGGTCGTGGTGGCGTTCGGATTCTTGATCACGAACTGGGCGCCCTGCAGATCGTCCTTGTAATCGATCTCGGCGCCGACCAGATACTGGTAGCTCATGGCGTCGATCAGCAGGGTCACGCCATTCTTCTCCATGACCGTATCGTCCTCGGCCACTTCCTCGTCGAAGGTGAAGCCGTACTGGAAGCCCGAGCATCCACCCCCCTGCACGAACACCCTCAGCTTCAGATCCGGATTGCCTTCTTCTGCGATCAGCTCGGCAACCTTGCCGGCGGCACTATCGGTAAACAACAACGGGGCGGGCATTTCAGCAACGTCAGACATTCGCAATCTACTCCTGAATCGGCGACAACACAGGCAGGGCACGGTGGCCACCTGCGCGCCCAGCATTCTCTGATAGGGAAAAAACGGC
>JBHADS010000085.1:0-5461 GCA_041855185.1 Lautropia sp.
ATCAGCTCCGTCGGAATGGCTGGCAGCTTCGCCGTAAGGGCCTTGGCCGCTTTCGTCGTCTTTCTGATGGGCATACCGTTTCCTCCTCTCTGTCTTCATGGTATGCCTCACACACAAAATTGCTGACACCCTCCTATCACCTGGCGGCGATCGTCAGCAGTCATGCCGAAGCCGATCCGGATCTGGGCTACGAGATCAATTTTCTCGTCACACGTCATATCCTGGAGCGCATTCGGGCCGTCAGACCGGATATCCGGCTGATCTTTTCCAGCTCACTGGCCGTCTATGGCGGCAGCTTGCCCGAGGTGATTCGAGACGATACCGCCGTGACGCCCCAGTCATGCTATGGCAGTCAGAAGGCCATGGCCGAGTTGCTGCTGAACGACTATACCCGCAAGGGCTTCGTCGATGGCCTGGCGGTGCGTTTGCCGACCGTGTGCATTCGGCCGGGCAAGCCCAACAAGGCAGCTTCCTCATTTGTCAGCAGCATCATGCGGGAACCTCTGCAGGGCGAGGAGGCGGTTTTGCCGGTCTCGCCCTCGCTGAAGCTCTGGCTGTCCAGCCCGGATACGGTGGTCCGGAACCTGATCCATGCGCTCAGGTCGCCACGTCTGGCGCCGCGTGACTGGCATGTGATCAATCTGCCGGGTTTCAGCATCAGCGTGCAGCAGATGATGGATGCACTGGCGGCTGCGGCCGGCGAAGCGGTGCTGAGTCGTATCAAACCCGTCTTTGATGAAGGCATTCACGCCATCGTTGCCAGTTGGCCGGCCGCGATCGACAACACGACGGCCTTGAAATTCGGCTTCGTTCGGGATGAGGACTTTGCTTCCGTCATTCAGCAGTTCATCGACAAGGATATGAAGAAGTAATCCGAAGACGAACAAACAACAAGAGAGATACGACGTGGATCAGTCACAAACCCTGATGGGTCTGCCGATGCCGATCATCGGTCTGTTGATTGCAGTTTTTGTCCTGATCTATCTGGTGCTGCGTACCCGGGTTCATGCCTTTCTGGCGATGCTTGTCGCAGCGTCGATCGCGGGCATATTCGGCGGGATGAGCGCGACCGATACGCTGGCAGCGTTGATCAAGGGCTTCGGAACGACGCTGGGGAGTATCGGCATCGTCATTGGCCTGGGTGTGATGATGGGGCGGGTGCTGGAGGTTTCGGGCGCAGCCGAGAAGATGGCCTACAGCTTCATCAAGTTTCTCGGCAAGAAGCGGGAGGAATGGGCGCTGGCGATCACGGGTTATGTCGTCAGTATTCCGATCTTTGTCGATTCGGCCTTCGTGGTGCTTTATCCGGTGGCCAAGGCACTGGCCAAGACCGGAAAACGCTCGTTGCTGACCCTTGGGGTTGCTTTGGCCGGGGGGCTGGTGGTGACACACCATGTGGTTCCACCCACGCCGGGGCCGTTGGGCGTGGCCGGCATCTTCGAGGTCGATCTCGGGGCGATGCTGCTGCTCGGCATGGGGCTGGCAGTGCCGTGCGTATTTGCCATGGTGCTGTATGCGCAATGGCTGGATCGCAAGTACCCCGATTTCAACGAAGCCGCCTTCAGTCAGGACGAGCTGCGTGACAAGCTCGACACCTATCTGCAGGAGCGCGAGAACCGGCCGCTTCCCAGTCTGTTCCTGTCGATGCTGCCCATCGTGCTGCCGATCTCGCTGATTTTCGTGAAGGCGTTGGTGGACATGGCTGCCAGCTACAGCTTTGCCACCGAGGAAGCGTTGAAGGCGTTTCAGGCGGGCGGCATCTATCAGGCCGTGGCGTTCATCGGCCACCCGATCGTTGCGCTGGCGCTCAGCGTGCTGGTGGCGGTTTATACGCTGATGCCAAATGCCACGGCCCACGAGACGGCCACGGAACTGGAAGCAGGGGTGAGCACCGCTGGCATCATTCTGCTGGTGACAGGCGCGGGTGGTGCGCTGGGGGGCATTCTGCGTGACAGTGGCGCGGGTGCGCAGCTCGCCAATCAGATTGCCGCCCTGCCCATTTCTCCGATCCTGATTCCCTTCATTGTGGCGACGCTGGTGCGTTTCATCCAGGGATCGGGCACGGTGGCGATGGTGACGGCTGCATCCATCACCGCGCCGGTGCTTGCCGAGATCGATGGCATCAACATGCTGCTTGCGGCACAGGCGGCAACGATGGGGTCGCTGTTCTTCGGTTACTTCAATGACAGTCTGTTCTGGGTCGTCAACCGGATGATGGGTATTTCCGAGGTCAAGAAACAGATGATCGTCTGGTCGATTCCAACCACGATCGCCTGGGCCATCGGGGGAACCTGTATCGCGGTGCTCAATCTGGTGTTCGGCACGCATGGTTCCCTGCTCGACCCGTTGCTGCCGCTGGTGGTGCTTGCGGCGCTGATGCTCTACGTCATCGGCCAGAACAGGAAGCTGGCCAAAGGCTGAGACTCAGGAAGTCAGGTGGTGCCACGCCCGGGCGCTCAGAACATCAGCCGTCCGATGTCGTTGGCGGCGTTGAGGCCGCCGCGGGCATCGCTGCCGCTCTTGGGTAGGGTGTAGGTGTAGCGGTCGTCGTCGCAGAAGACGAGTTTGATGTGGCGGGCGCTGTCGTCGATCGAGAAGCCCATGTCTTCCAGGCCGCGTCTGATCTTCGGGGTCATGCCCCGCATGCCGCGCAGCAGGTGCTTGAGCTGTTCCCTGTTCTGGCTGGCGTGGTCTTCGGGCAGCGGGTTGGCCTGCAGCAGCGCCCGCAGGACGTGCTGTCGGCGGCTGTCGACGGTGGCACGGGAGAGGGCGTCGGCGAGGGCGTCGAGGATGATGCCGAGGCTTTCGTTGGGGAAGAGGTCGCGCTCTTCGCCGGCTTCGAGCACCGAGCCTTTCATGGCCTGCTGGATGGCTTCGAGCCGGCTCAGCTCGGCGCGCAGCTGCTGGTTCTGGGCGTCGAGTTCCCGGATTTTCTGATCCTTGGCGAGAATCTCCTGGTCGAACTTTTCGATGTACTCGCCCAGATCGAGTGAGCCCGAGGCTTTCAGCCGGCGGATGGCCTCGAAGCTGCCAGCCTCCTGCAAGCCCGCCCAGGTGCTGCGTGCCATCGGTTTGCGGCTGAGCCAGAACTGGCGCACGCGCCGGATGACGGCGTGGATCAGATCGGCCGTGCGCGGAAAGCGCGGACCGAGGTAGAAGGCTTCGTGCGGACGCTCGTCCGGCCAGTAGATGCCCAGGGTGCCACCGTAGACGTTGCGGCCCTGCACGGCGAGTTTCAGTCGGGTCGAGAACTGCCGGCTGGGTTCGACCACCACATGAGCCAGGCCCGCGAGGCGGTCGGCGAGTTCGTCGAGATCCGCCAGTGGCGTGCCGGCAAAGGGCAGGCTGGCGTAGACGATGGGCAGGTGCCCGGTGTGCTCGCCGCGTATCAGTTTGGCGGCCAGCTCCACCTCGGATTCGGCGAGTGCACGCGGATGGCGCGTCACCCGCAGCAGACCATCGCTGCCGCCGCCGAGGCTCTCCAGCAGGGTGTGGATGAGGGCCGTGACGGGGAGATGTTCGGTATCGCGTGGCGGGAAGGGGTGCCCGGCGATGTTGCCGGCGGCTGCTGTGGATGGTGCTGCGTCGTCGTGCGTCTCGACCCGGATGCTGACCCATGCCTGCTCGGTGCTGGCCGAGAAGATCAGTGTGTTCGAGTGGGTTGCGCCGTTGGTGGAGCCGGCATGTCTGGGGGCTTCGGTGTGTCGGGTCTGGTGAATGCCGGCGCTGCGGGTGCCTTCGGCCTGAAAGCTCAGCCATTCCAGGCGTTCATCGGTCGAGGCGCCAGGGGGCTGGGGCCGCTCCGCCGTTCTGTCCGGTGTCCTGAGCGTGCCCCGTGGGGTGGACAGCAGGGCGGCCAGTTCGTTCGGACGAAAGGCGGTATGGCCGGCATGCGACATCCAGGCTGTCAGGCGCTGCAGGAAATCTTCGGATGTCGCGGCCGTCGAGACCGGGAATTCGGTTTGGAAGGAAAGCATCACGGTTGCCGTGTTGCGCCAGGAGACGCTGCCGGGACGGGCGCTCGGCGCTGGCAGCGGCCGCGACGCGGGCGCGGCGGGGCGAGCGAAGCATAGCAGCGGATTGGTGCGCCGCTGTGGCATGGATCACTTTTTTGCGATGTGGGCAGCCGCGCTGGGGGGCATCCTCGCGTCGGATGCAGGTGATGTCAGCGCCGGCACCGATCGACGACGGCCGGCAGCGCCTCCTCGGCGGGCGCTGCGAGCTGGTGAAGGCCGACACCAGCGGGCAGATCCAGGCCAGTGCGATGGCCGCTCCCCGGGCCGGAGCTGTGCTGGAACGTCGATCTGACGCAGGTGAAGCGGCAGATCTGTTTCATGTGGCAGGCGCCTTCCTTGAAGAACGACGACGGCAGCGATTCGAGCTTCCTGTCCACGCCGCAGCTGCATGAAGTGACCGATGACCGCTGCTCGGTCTATCCCGGCGGCACAGGCACCCTTCACGGGCGGCAGCAGGGTTATCGCTGCCAGGGCAAGGGCTGATCGCGACAGGCTTTACTCGGGCCAGAATGTTCTCTTGAGCCAGTTACCGAAAACCTTGCCCTGTTCGCTCTCCGCATTCAGGTAGCGGGCCTTGATGGCCTGCCCGTAGGGTTTGCCTGGTTCCTTCTGCCAAGCCAGCCAGGTGTGCATCAGGGCTTTTTGCCGATGATCGCCTTTGACGAGTTTTTCGGTGGCGGGCTCGATGGCGGGCAGTCCGTCCAGTACCGTCTTGGCGTGCCCCAGCAGTTTGTCGTCTGCTGGAACCAGAGCGCTCAGGAAGTCTTCCAGCGCTCCGCTTGAGCTGTTGTCGGGCATGATCCATATGCCGACCCGGGGCTTCAAGGTTGGCTCGGGAGGGGCATCGATGATGCTTCCCCCGGGAGCGGGCTTTTTCGGCAGACTTTCAGGCGGGTAGCCTTGTTCCGTCAGCCTCGAGATGAGCTTTTCCCAGGTGCCAGCTGGTTCCTTGTCTGCATCCACAATGATCCCGATTGCTTCCAGACCACTTTCGAAGAAATAGCCGGTGAACAATTCCAGCAAAGCTTGTTTGCCCTGGTTTTTGCTCGATCCGTGTTTGTAGACGACCTTGAATTTCCCCTCGGCCTTCTCCTTGCTCGGAAAATCCTCCGGTAACCCGATCTTCAGACTCTCGAGTATGTGGTAGACGACGTGCTCGTCATCCGGCCCTTCCACCAGCAACTTCAGTCTGGCGGCCGTATGCGGACTGGTGGACATGATCAACGGACCTCGATGTCGTTCTCTGCCACGATTTTCAGCTCTCGTTCAGAGATCACCGTGGGGAGTACTGTTTCTCCTTTGCGCGTCAGTCGGATCAGGCGCCCGTCTTCGGGGCTTTCGTTGGCGGCCTCCTGGAAGGCATGCACACAGTCACGGCTGTGCGTGGTGGCAAAAACCTGTACGTTCATGTCCTTTGCCAGCTGGAAGATGGTTTTCCAGATGAG
>JBHADS010000086.1:0-2634 GCA_041855185.1 Lautropia sp.
AGCGCCTGGTCGATGGCCTGGTTGAGTTCGGGCGTCGACATCTGCAACAGACGGATCGCCTGCCGCAGTTGCGGCGTCAGCGTCAGTTGCTGGCTTTGGCGTATTTGCAGCGTCGGCTTCAACGTGCAGATCCCTCGCGAGATGAGTGGCTTGGCCACACATCCGCATGGCACCCGGGTTGTTGTTGTCTGACGCCAGGCTGGGCACGGACGCGGATCGGCCGGGGGTATCGGCGCGGACTCTGCGTGGGAAGGCCGGTCGGGGCGACACGGCAGGCCGGGGCAGAGGGCGTCGAGACGGCTTACATCCGGAAGTCTTCGCCCAGATAGGCTTTGCGGACCCGCTCGTCCTGGATGATCTCGTCAGGGCGTCCAGAGGCGAGCACGATCCCTTCGTTAATGATATAGGCTCTGTCGCAGATGCCAAGGGTCTCGCGGACGTTGTGATCGGTGATCAGCACGCCAATATCCCTGTTTTTCAACAGATTGACGATGCGCTGGATCTCGATGACGGCGATCGGATCGACGCCGGCGAAGGGCTCGTCCAGCAGGATGAAGCGGGGGGAGCTGGCCAGCGCCCGGGCGATCTCGACGCGCCGCCGCTCGCCGCCCGACAGCGAAATCGAGGTGTTCGAGCGGATGTGGTCGATCTGCAGTTCCTTCAGCAGCGATTCGAGCCGGCGTTTCTGTTCGTCGCGCTTCAGGGTGCGGCCCCGTTCGTCCACCTGCAGTTCGAGCACGGCCAGCACGTTCTCCTCGACCGTCAGCTTGCGAAAGACCGAGGCTTCCTGCGGCAGATAGGACAGACCGAGCCGGGCGCGGCTGTGGATCGGCAGGCGGCTGATGGCCTGGCCGTCCAGTTCGATCTGGCCCCCGTCGGTGGCGACCAGGCCGGCGATCATGTAGAAGCAGGTGGTCTTGCCGGCGCCGTTGCGGCCCAGCAGCCCCACCACCTCGCCACTGGCGACTTCGAGCGAGACATCCTTGACGACGACCCGGGCCCCGTAGGCTTTCATCAACTGGATGGCCTTCAGGTGGCTGACGGAAGGAAGGGAGCTGGGCGTGGCGGGAGCTTGGGTCATCAGCGTGTTCGGGGGCGGATACGACGGGCCGGGCGGCTGCCGGCACTCAGGGGGAGGCCGGCTTCCTGGGGGCGGAGAAACGGGGGTCGGCAGTCAGGGGCAGCGGGGAGCCCGGCGGGCAGGGCTGCTGTTTGGCGTCGGCCTTGCCGCTGCTGTCGCCACTGCCCTGCGGCTGGATGATGATACGCACCCGGCCGCTGTTCTCGCCCCGTTGCTTGCCATCGACGGTGAAGGTCTCGGTGGTGGCGTTGTAGACGATGGTGCCGCCGGTGATCTCGTCGACCGGCTGATTGCAGTTCTGGCGGTGCAGCCGGGCGCGGCCGCTCAGCCGGACCTGTTCGGCGCGGGTGTCGTAGAAGATCTCATTGGCCAGCCCGTGGATGTACTGCTCCATGCCGTCGCGCTTCTGGCGGAAGCTGGCCTGCGAGCCGGTGATGAGCACCGTCTGGGCGTTGTCGCCCACCTGGCGCAGCACCATGCGGTCGCCCTGGATGCGGATGGTGCCCTTGGTCAGCACCACGTTGCCGATGAAGGTCGAGACCTTGGTGGCATCGTTGTATTCGAGGCGGTTGGACTCGATGTTGATCGGCTTGTCCCGGTCGGCACGTTCGGCGCTGGCCGGGGTGCAGAACAGCAGGGCTGAGACCAGCATGGTCAGCGGCAGATGGAGCGGACGGCAAACCGAGGGGAATGCGGCTGTCATGCGGATCTCGAAATGCTGATTGATACGGGGAGTTCCAGGCGACTGGACAACACGAGAGTTTATCCGGAATGTCGGCCGGATCAGTTCTTTTGTCGGCCGGCTGACGCATCCGCCGACCGTTCGGGCGCTGGGAAATGGCCCCGGACACGTTGGTGCAGTTCTAGCTGCCGGCTCTGCTCGCGGATTTCCATGCCGACGCCCTGCAGCCGATTGTCGCCTGCCGTGATGTCGACCGGCTGATCGGTGCGCAGGATCTTGTTCTTCAGATCGAAGCGGGCCACCTGGGTGTCGACCTGCATCGCCGGCTCCCGGGTCGTGGCCGCCCGCAGCACCTGCACATTGTCGAGCAGTTCGGCGGTGTCGCCGGTGTCGGCCGCCAGGCCGCGCTCGGCGCGCACGGTCATCAGCGGCTGCTGTTCGCCGAGGCTGATGATCAGCGGCTGGGTGAAGCGGATCTGGCCGGTCAGCGGGTAGTGCTGCATCCGCTCGGCCTCGACACGGACCGAGGGTGCACCGTTGGCATCGGCGCGCATCAGCGCCATCCGCTCGACGAAGTAGTCGGGGTCGGGGCGGCCGGCGACCGGAGCGGCCTGCTGCCCCTGGCTTTCGGCCTGCTTGGCGAAGTAATAGCTGGCCATGCCGAGGCCGATCAGGATCAGCATCGAGGCGGCGGCGGCCAGACGGTCGAACAGACGGGCTTTCATGCGGAGCGGATCAGCGGGGCGCGAGTTGGTGCGGTGCGCTGCGATACTGCGCGAGCAGCGTCTGGAAGTCGCCCCGGCTGTTGAGCAGGAAGTTGGCGAACTCGCGCAGCGCGCCTTCGCCAGCGCGGGCGGTGGAGACCCAGCGG
>JBHADS010000087.1:0-3764 GCA_041855185.1 Lautropia sp.
CCCGCTGATTCCGATCCAAAGCCATTCTGATGAAAGACACTATTCTGCTGGTTGGGCACGGCTCCCGTGCCGTCGAGGGCAATGCCGAAATCCTGCTGTTCGCCGATCGCTGGCGGGCCCAGCATCCGGAGTGGCGCATTGAGGTCTGCTTCATCGAATTTGCCGAGACGCTGCTGATGGCGGGGCTGCATCAGGCCGCGATCGGCAGCGATCGCGTGCTGGTGGTGCCGCTGATCCTGAATGCTGCCGGCCATGTGCGCGTGGACGTGCCGCTGGCGATCAAGGCGGCGCAGAAGCAGCATCCCGGTGTGGATTTTCGGTATGCGCCGCATCTGGGCGCGGGCGATCCCTTCCTGCGCATCCTGAAGCGCAATCTGCGTCAGGCGATGCTGGAGCTGGATGTGCCGGACCCCGAAACCACCGGGGTGATCCTGCTCGGCCGCGGCTCCAGCGACCGGCGCGCCAATGGCGAGCTGGCGAAGATGGGGCGCTGGCTGTGGGAGCTGGGTGATCATCAATGCGTCGATATCGCCTTTACCGGCATCACCTTTCCGCGGCTGGAGAAGGTCGTGCAGCGCCATGTCCAGCTCGGCATGATGCAGGTGATCGTGCTGCCCTATTACCTGTTCACCGGCACGCTGATCCAGCGCATCGATCGGCAGATTGCCCGGTTGGCACAGCAATATCCGCAGCTGCGCTTTGCGCTGGGCTCGTACTTCGGTTTCGAGCCCGAGGTCTTCGAGCTGGTCACGCAGCGGGTGCTCGATCTCAAGCAGGATCGCGCCGGCGCTGCCGTCGATCTCGACCTGCTGATGCTGCCCGACCCCTTCAAGGCCGAGGAGGGGCACCATCATCACCACCATGATCATGGGCACGATCATGCCGCTGATCACAGCCACAGCCACAGCCGCGAGCACGGGCACGGGCACGAGCATGGGCACGGGCATGGCGGTGCACAGGGGCACGATCCCCATCACTGCCACGCGGGCGAGCACCCGCACGGGCATGGTTACGGTCATGGGCATGAACATGGACATGCCCACGAGCACGATCATCCGCACGCCCACGAGCACGGTCATGCGCATGAGGACCCGCAGCAGCGATAATCGTGGCCATCGCTTTCAGCAAGGAGCAGATCCCATGAGCACCATCAACACCGTGACCGAGCAGCTCACGCGCGCGGGCCAGATCATCGAGCATGACAGCTTTGCGATCATCGACCGCGAGGCCGGGCCGCATGCCTACACCGCCGAGCAATGGCCGATCGTGCGGCGGATGATCCATGCCAATGCCGATTTCGACTTCAATGGGCTGACCCGCTTTCATCCGGATGCGGTGCGCGCGGGGCTTGACATGCTGCTGCAGGCGCGTTCCAAGGGCGGCGGCTGGGTGGTGGCCGATGTGGAGATGATCTGTGTCGGGCTGTCGGCGCCGCGGCTCGCGCACTTCGGCATCGGCGCGCATCAGTTCATCAGCGACGAGGATGTGATCGCGCAGGCCCGGGCCGAGGATACGACCCGTGCGGTGCAGGCGATGCGCAAGGCCCATCGTCTGGGGATGCTCGACGGCTCGATCGTGGCGATCGGCAATGCACCGACCGCGCTGATCGAAGTCGTCCGGCTGATCCGCGAGGAAAAGGCCCGGCCGGCGCTGGTGGTCGGCATGCCGGTGGGTTTCGTGTCGGCCGCGGAAAGCAAGGCGCTGATGGCAGAGGTGGCGGAGGTGCCGTGGATCGTCATCGATGGTCGCAAGGGCGGCTCGACGCTGGTGGTGGCGGCGCTGCACGCGCTGCTGGCGCTGGCCGAGGCCGAACAGAAGCGGGAGGCTGCATCGGGCGTGTGAATGCAGGCCGCGTGAGACATGGGCCGTCGCGCAGCGTGCTGCACCCCGGCGCAGTGGCGTCTGCCGGCCGACAGGAAGCCATCTGTGGACCGGTGCGTGGCACGCACACCGTGATGCAGACAGCGATGGGGCGGCAGCGTGCATGAAGCCGGACGAAGCAATGAACGGGAGGAGGGCATGAAAGCAGAGAAGGCGGCACGGGGAACCCGGACGGGGTTCTCGACGGGAGCGTGCTCGGCGGCCGCGGCACGCGCCTGCGCGCTCGGGCTGGTGACGGGCCAGGTGCCCGAGTCGATCGAAAGCCTGTTGCCCAATGGCGAGCGTGTGGTGTTCGCGGTGGGGGATGGCCGGGTCGAGGGCGAGGGCAGCACACGGCAGGCACATGCCTATGTGCAGAAATTCGCCGGCGACGATCCGGATTGCACCGATGGCGCCCATCTGACCGTGGATCTGCGCCTGTTGCCGGGGCGTGCGGGTGAAGTCGCCTTCAAGGCTGGTGAGGGCGTCGGCACCGTCACCATGCCGGGGCTGGGGCTGGAGATCGGCGGGCCGGCGATCAATCCGGTGCCCCGTCGCAACATTGCCGAGAATCTGCAGGAGGTGGCGGGCGAGCTGCTCGCGCAGCACGGCATCGAAGTGACGATCAGCGTGCCCAGCGGGCAGGAGATGGCGAAGAAGACCACCAACGCCCGGCTGGGCATTCTGGGGGGCATCAGCATCCTGGGCACCACCGGCATCGTGCGCCCGTATTCCACCAGCGCCTGGCGCGCCAGCGTCGTGCAGGGCATCCAGGTGGCGGCCACCACCGGCAACGACATCGTGGTGCTGACCACCGGCGGACGGACCGAGAGCTTTGCGATGGCAGCCGTCCGTCAGGACCGGCCACAGTTGCCCAATGCCTGTTTCGTGCAGATGGGGGATTTTCTGCGCTACGCGCTGGATGAAGTGGTGGCGCAGGGCATCACGCTGGTGGTGCTGGGCGTGATGGTGGGCAAGCTGACCAAGATCGCGCAGGGGGAAACCATCACCCACGCCAACCGCAACATGGTCGATACCGAACTGGTGGCGGAGGTCGCGCGCCGCATCGGCGCGAGCGACGAGGATTGTCGGGCGATGGCCGAGGCCAAGACCGCTCGATTCGGTGCCGAACTGATGGTGGAGCGCGGGCTGGGCGATGCCTTCCACCGTGCGCTGGCGCAGGCCGCCATCGATACGCTGTGCGCCCCGGAGCGTTATGGCCGCGCCTTTCAGTTGCGGGTGCTGGTCTGCGATTTCGACGGCAATCAGGTGGCCGATGTCTGGTCGGAGCCGGCCGAGCTGCGCCCGAAACCGGCAACCGCCGGGCGCACCGGCATCGGTCACACGCACTCGGCCGATTTCGACACGGATGGCTGAAGGACACGGACCTCTGAAGCCACGCCCGCTGAAAAAAGGCGTGCGGCTGCTGGAAGGACAGGGCAACAGATTGGACAGGAGCATGATGTGAAGAAGGACCCCAACCCCTGCCGGGTGATCGGCGTGCTGGACGATGGCGCAGCCAGCCTGACTCCGACGGCGCTCGCCTATATCCGGCAGGCCGATCGCGTGATCGGCGCCAGCCGCACGCTGGCGCTGCTGGCCGACAGTTTCAAGCCGGGCAGTCTGCAGCAGGACATGAGCGGCAAGCTGAGCCAGGTGCCCGGCTGGATCGAGGAGGCCCGTGCCCACGATCAGTCGGTGGTGGTGCTGGCCACCGGTGATCCGCTCTGCCACGGCATCGCCACCTATCTGGCCTCGAAACTCTGCGTGGATGCGATCGACATCCTGCCCAATGTCTCGACCCTGCAATTGGCCTGCGCCCGCATCGGCCTGAGCTGGCAGGATGCGCGGATCGTGTCGGTGCACGGCCGCGATGCCGGCGAGTGGCAACGGGGAGCCGGCCC
>JBHADS010000088.1:0-2523 GCA_041855185.1 Lautropia sp.
AGGGCAGTTGGCTGCGTGTCTGGAAGCTCGACCAGCAGCTTGCGTTGCAGAAGGAAATCAACGCAGGCAAGCGCCTGCGCAACGAAGGTCTCGAAGCCGAGGCGCAGGATCTTCGATCCGGCACCTCGGCGCTCGAAGAACGCGCCCGCTACAGTCTGGGCATGGTGCGCGACGACGAGATCTTCGTGCAGATCAATCCGATCGCCAACGAGCGATCGGAAGCCGGCAGCGGAGACTGATTCAAGCCTTCGGGCTTTCCTTTGGCTGTCCGGCAGCTGCTCCCCCGGCATCCGGTCCTTCGGCGCCGGCATCCGCTTGCTGGGCTTCGGGCTCGGCAAACAGTGCCATCGCGGCATCAGCCTCGAACACATAGGGCGTCCGGCAGAACTCGCAGTTCACCTGGATGCGTTCCTGCTCGTCCAGAATGCTCTGAACCTCGGCCTGACCGAGCATCTTCAGCATGCCACCGACCTTCTCCTGCGAACAGCTGCACTCGAAGCGCGGCACCCGCTGGTCGTAGGCACGGATATCGGTCTCCCAGAACAGGCGGCGCAGCACCTCCTCGGGCTTCAGCGTCAGCATCTCGGTTCGCGTGAGCGTATCGGCCAGCGTCTGCACCTGCTCCCAGGTCAGCAGGCTTTCCCGCTCATCGGGGGCGCCGGCATCGCCACTGACGGGCATCTGCTGCAGCAGCAGGCCAAAGACCGCCTGCTCGTCGGCTGCCAGCCACAGTCGGGTCGGGATCTGTTCCGACAGGCTCATGTAGTGCTCCAGCACCTCGGCCACCGTATCCCCCTCGAAAGGGATGATGCCCTGGTAGGGCGTGTCCAGCCCCGAGGCTTCCCGCTGCTGGGCGCTGGGAATCAGCGTGACCACGAAGCGGCCCCGGTTGTCCGGATTGACCAGATCGTTGAAGGAGGCATCGTGCGGGATCGCGGATTGCTCGTCGAGCTTGACCGTGGCGCGGAAGCGGCTGTCGGCATGACATTCGGCTACGAACAGCCGGGCAGGGCCGCTGCCCTGGATCTGCAGCAGCAGACTGCCGTCGAACTTCAGCGAGGCAGCCAGCAGCAGGCCGGCCGCACTCAACTCGCCCAACCGCTCGCGCACGGTCGGGGGTACGTCGCGCTCGCCGTAGCGCTGGTGGCAACGGGCAATCGGTGCCCAGCTTCGGTCGAGCTTGACGATCTGGCCTCGCACTTTCTGGGCGAAGCCAAATCGAATCAGGGTGTCCATTCTTTCAGTTCCGTGGCGTAGTGCCGTAAATGCTTCCGGTAGGAAGCTGCCGAGGCATGCAGCCCGGCGATTTCTTCATCGGAGAGGCGGCGGACCGCCTTCGCGGGCGAGCCCAGAATCAACCAGCCGTCCTCGAACTGCTTGCCTTCCGTGACCAGCGCACCCGCTCCCACCAGACAGTTGCGGCCGATGCGGGCCCGATTCAAGACCACGGCCTGAATGCCGATCAGGCTGCCGTCACCAATGGTGCAGCCATGCAGCATCGCCTGGTGGCCGACCGTGACGTTCTCGCCGATCTCGAGTGGGCATCCGGCATCGACGTGCAGCACGGCGTTTTCCTGGATGTTGCTGCCGGTGCCGACCCGGATCGGTTCGTTGTCGCCGCGCAGTACCGCACCGAACCAGATGCCGACCTCGTCGGCCAGGTGGACATCGCCGATCACGCTGGCGCCGGGCGCCACCCAGGCCGTGGCTGCGATCTGTGGTTTCTGGGCAGCCAGAGAATAGATGCTCATGATTGATCCTCTGCGTTGATCCTCTGCGGAAAAAGCGTTGATGGCTTCTTATAATGCCAGAATGTCACTGCCGAATATCGACCTGCATTGTCACTCGACCCGTTCGGACGGCACGCTTGCGCCGGCCGAGGTGGTGCGCCGCGCGCATCGGCTGGGCGTCGAGGCGCTGGCGCTGACCGACCACGATATCCTCGACGGGTTGCAGGAAGCCGCCGAGGAGGCGCAAAGCCTGGGGCTGCGCTTCGTTCCCGGCGTCGAGGTCTCGATCACCTGGGCTGCCGAAACCGTCCATATCGTCGGCCTCGGCATCGACCCGCAGAATACGGCGCTGCTGGAGGGGCTGGCCGCCAACCGGCGGGGGCGGGACGCGCGCGCGCGCGAGATGGCCGAGGCACTGGAGAAAGCCGGCGTCGCCGACGCCTACGAGGGCGCCATGGCCTACGTGGGCAACCCGGCGCTGATCTCCCGCAGCCATTTCGCGCGGCATCTGATCGCCCAGGGCATCTGCACCGACATGCGCGAGGTCTTTGCCAACTGGCTGGTGCCGGGCAAACCCGGCTACGTCCCCCAGCGCTGGGCCAGCTTGCAGCAGGCTATCGACTGGATCGTCGGTGCGGGCGGACAGGCCGTGCTGGCCCACCCCTCGCGCTATCGCTTCGATGAGGCTGGGCTGTGGGCCTTGGCCGAGGCATTCGTCGCGGCCGGCGGGCAGGGCATCGAGGTGGTATCGGGCAGCCACAGCGAGGACGACATCCGGCGCTTTGCCCGCTGG
>JBHADS010000089.1:0-2863 GCA_041855185.1 Lautropia sp.
CAGTTCCTCGCCAACCTGTCGCTGCGCCAGACGCTGGAGCAGCAATCGCTGCGCGATCCGCTGACCAATCTGTTCAACCGTCGCTACTTCAACGAGCAACTGGCGATCGAGTTCGAGCGTGCCAGCCGGGCACGCTCGCCGCTGGCTATCCAGATGGTGGATATCGACCACTTCAAGCGCATCAACGACCGCTACGGCCACGAAGCCGGCGATCGCGTGCTGCGGCAGGTTTCGGAAGTGCTGACTCAGAACGCCCGGGCCGGGGACATCGTCTGCCGCTGGGGGGGCGAAGAATTCCTGATCCTGATGCCGGGCCTGAACGGCACGTCGGCCAAGCGCCGGGCCGACGAGATACGTCGCCGGGTCCAGGAACGGGTCGAGACCGTCGGTGGCTCGGCCGTCAGCGTCTCGATCGGGGTGGCCGCCTACCCCGAACATGCCTCCGATCCGGATGGGCTGATCAATGTCAGCGATCGGGCGCTCTACGCCTCGAAAGGCGCCGGCCGCAACCGCGTGACGCTGGCCGTGACGGTGCTCTGATGTCGAAAGAGACAGTTTGCAAGAATTCTGACTTCGTCAGCGCAAACTGTTTCTTTTTTCGTCGTGTTAGTGACTAAATGTGAGATTTAACAACTTTTCTGAGCAGAATTTGGCACACTTATCGTTGGATGGAGCTTGCACCCCCTGTTATCCCGTGCGGGCGACGCCACCCTTGACGTGCCACGATGATTACCGAATCGGCTTTTGCTCAGAATCTGGCGCTGTTACCGCTACCCTTATCGGACTGGTTTGAGCAGGGTGCGTACTGGCTGCTCCTGTTGTTCGCCCTGACCTGCGGATTTGCGCTGGCCTGGGCGCTTCAGGCTGCGCGCTGCCGACGCATGGTGCAACGGCTGTGGGCGGTTCACCAGCGCCAGCACCTCGAACAGCAGGAAGAAGCACGACTGCTGGCCGAGGATCTGGCTCAGGAGCAAGCCTGCCAACTGGCCTATCAGGCCCGGCGCATCAGCCAGATGAAGACACTGCTGCGCCAACAGCACCGTCGCGCCGCCCTCTCGGCACACCCAGGTGCAAGCGCAGCAATGCCCCCGATTCGCACGGCGCCCGCCGCAGCCCAGACCGGGCAGACTGCCGCCCGCGAACGCCTGCTGCCCGAGCAGCCGGCACGCGCGCCCTCATCCGCTACGCCCTCGGCAAGCCCCTCCCACACCGCTGCCGCAAGCCGGGCACGGCCCGCGCTGGTGATCGAGACCGGAAATACGGCCCGGGGCAGCACAGCCGCCGCCCGGGCACCCCGGCAGCACAGCCAGCGCCACGCCCCGCTCACGCAGATCCGCCGGGATCAGGGCATGGGTGATGCCGCGGCCCTGGTGCTGAAACGCCGCCTGGCGCTGGAACTGCGCATCAGCCGGGAAAAAGCCCGCCTGATGCGTCAGTACGAAGCCGAGGCCCAGCGCTGGCAGCAGGCCCATCGCGCCAGTCAGGCCCAGGTGCAGACGCTCCAGGCCGCGATGGCCTCGCTCGAAAAAGCGCTGGAGGAAACCCGGCAGACCTGGGCCGCCGCCGAGCGTGAAGTCGAGCGGCTGAAAGAGCAGCTGCACCAGAAACCCGCCTCAGGCGCCTTGCTCGACCTCACCTTCAAGCGGGCCACCAGCCGAAACGATGGCAGCGACTCATCCTTCGAGCAGGAGCAGCGCTCGTATCCGATGCTTGCCGTCGCCCGCCAACTGCTGGCCGCACATCGCAAGGACGCACGGGCGGGCCATCTGCGCTGACCCGGGCAGGCGCACCCGGCGCCATGCTCAGGACGGGTCAAACGCGGGATCAAGCGCTGTATACGGCGCGTCTCGGACGACGGTGACTCAATCGCTCTGCTCGACCTGTTCGGCCGAACGGAAGAACAACCACCCAAAGGCCAGACCCGCGCTGAGATTGGCGTTCCGACGCACCAGCGGCGACTCGGTGAACACCGCCCCATCGACCTGATCGAGCCGCACGAAACCGCCGATCCAGAAATCCCGATAGCGCTTGTTGAGGCCCGCCGTGAACTGCATGCCGCTATAGCCGCCCTTGGCGCTCCAGGCCGGACGATCCGGGCGAGCATAGGCAGGCTCGACCTCGTAGAAATAGCGATGGTGCGCCCGGCTTGCAAAGATCGGTCCGGCCGAAAGCGACATATTCCAGCCCGACAACCCCGCCACATGGTCCACATCCAGCACCAGTTTCGGGTGAAAGACCAGCCCGGCGTTCTCGAAGTGTCCCAACGGCATGGCGTAGCGCAGCGGCAGATGCAGATTCAGACGTTGCCGGGCGTCCTCCGACTGCCAGAGCCGTGTCTGCAGGCGGGGGCCCATCTCGATCAAGGCCCGCCGTCGCGGCATCCCGGCCCGAATCCCGGAAGGATCGCTGCGTACCGGCGCCGTCAGGTTGACGTTCAGATCCAGCTCGAAACGACCGCCGCCCCACAGATCGGCCCGCACCCCGCTACGATCGACCTTCAGATACGGCGCCCGATAGACGAGGACCGGAAAAGCGAGCAGATACCGGTGGCGTGTCTCGGCGCCCCGGTAATCGACCAGGTTCAGCCCGGACATGCCCAGACCGACCTCCCAGACCGGCAGACTGTACCGTCCGCGGGCCCGGGCGCTGGATGCCGATGCCACCGGCGCCTCGCCTCCTGTCGAGGCGGCACGCCCGGCCGCTGCCGATGCTTCCCCCGATACGCTCGAATCGACCGGCTCGGCCCCTTGCACCGCCCAGGGCAGCAAGCCCAGCGCCCCCAAGGACAGCGCGAGCGCCCTGCCCCGCCAACGGCCCTGCCAGCACCGCCCGCCGACCTCCGGGCGCGCAGCGGAATGCGGGC
>JBHADS010000090.1:0-9410 GCA_041855185.1 Lautropia sp.
TCGATGAGGCGATGCGTCAGCAGCTGCTGGCCGGGGTGAGCCTGGATGATGGTCCGGCTGCGCTGCAGTCGATCGAGGACATCGGCGGCGATGGTGCCAATCACTGGTATCGGGTGGTGATTCTGGAAGGTCGCAACCGTGAGGTGCGCCGGATCTTCGAGGCAGTCGGTCTGACGGTCTCGCGGCTGGTCCGCATCCGTTTCGGCCCGGTGGCCCTGCCGCCGCGGCTGGCGCGGGGTCGATTCCAGGCGCTGAGCGAGGATGAGGTGCGTCAGCTGCAGCAGCAGTTGCGCCGCACGCCGCCTGCGGCGGCCGAAGGAGCGACGGCTTCGCCGGCGGGCAAGCCTGCTGGTGGCACTTCCCGTCATCCGACGCGTCGGCGGCTGCTGCGCGGGGCGCGCAATGCGCCGGAGGGGCAGACGGCCGCCAACCCGGTGGCCGGGCCCGATGGGGCGCAGGCGCCGGCCGCTGCCGAGGAGCCGGCTGCACCGGCACGCCGCGTGCGGAGCCCGCGGCGCAAGGCGGGTGAGGCAGCCGAGGGCACGGCGGCACGCAACCGGCGTCGTCCGGGCCGGCGTCAGGCCGAGGAGGCGGGCGAGGGCAGTGCGGCCGCGCCGAAGAAGCGTTCGTCGACACGGCGCACCCGCAGTGCCGAGCAGGCGCCCGGCGAGTTGCTCGCGGCGCCCCGGATGGTGTCGGTCAAGGTGCTGGAGCCGACTGCGGAGAAGCGGACGCTGACGCTCAGCGAGCGTCGGGGCTGGACCGAGACCCGGTATCTGCCGCAGGCAGTGGCCTACAGCGGGGATACCGACTGGTCGAAGATCGCCCGGGAGAGTGTGCTGCCGGACCGTCGTCCGAAGCGCAAGCCGAAGGAGCGCAATGGCAATGTGGCGCCGCGCGTGCGGCAGCAGGCGCAGCCGGCAGCCCGTCGCATCAATTATGACGACGACAACTGGCAGCCCACCTCGGACATGGCGCACATGGAGGGCATCACCAAGTCGATGCGCCGGGATGGGCGTCAGCAGCGCTATGGGGCGGCACCGGGCTTCGCGGCCAAGCTGGGGCAGCCCTGGGACCCGAATGCCGGGGCGGCCAAGCCCTGGCCGGCGCAGCGGACGGCGGCCAAGCCCGAACGGGCAGGGCGGGGCAAGCGCGGTGCGGCAGCCGGACCGGCCTCCCGGTCACGGCGCAAGGCATCTGTCAAGGGACGTTGAGTCTTGACCCCCCATCGGTTATAATTAACCTCTTGCGATGACGCTGGTTGCGTGATGGCTGCAAACCGTGGTGCAGGTTTTCACGGCAGGGCTGGGCAATCGGTCGTTGCAGTTGTTCGGAGCTGCTCGGTTCGCCGCATCCTCGGGTGGTCGGCAGAGTCTGCTTCCGGCAGCTTGCCTGTGGCTGGCATCGATGCCGGGCCGCGCCTCTGCGGTGCGGTACGGGCCACGTTGTGGCGCTGCCTGGTCAAGGGTCGCTGTTGCGCGAAATGGGCTGGCAAAGGCCCATTTTTTTTTACCGGATGCATGGGCTGCCCCGTGATGAGAGGGCCGCGAGGGCCGAGGAGCGCGCCGAGGATCGAAGCGGGCGTGTGAGATGCGGGCAGGACAGGATTTGAACAGGGCAGGATGATGGTTGGAACCAATCCGGAATCAGGCGGCAGCCTGGAGATGATGGTCGAGCCCGTGGTGACGGCCATGGGCTACGAGGTGGTCGATGTGGAGTTTGCCCAGGGTGGCCTGCTGCGCGTCACGATCGAGAATGCCGATCACGCCACGCCGATCACGCTGGATGATTGCGAGCAGGTCAGCACCCAGCTGTCCTATCTGTTCACGGTCGAGGATGTCGATTACGACCGCCTGGAGATTTCTTCGCCGGGGCTGGACCGCAGGCTGCGCCGCGAGCGTGATTTCGAGCGCTTTGCGGGCGATGAGGTCAAGCTCTGGCTGCGACTGCCCCATGAGGGGCGGCGCCAGTTTCAGGGCGCGCTGGTGCCTGCCGACGCGGCGCTGGCCCGGGCGCGCGAGTTGCTGGGGCCGGATGCGGCCCTGCCCGGGGTCGAGCAGGCCGGTGGTGCCGAGCCGGCCGCCGGGGATTGGTTGTTGCTGTGGCGCGAGCAGCCGGTGACGGCCGGGCGCTCGCGTGGGGTGCCGGGACGGCGGCCGCCGAAGGCCAGGCCGGTGCCGGCCGACCCCGTCGAAGCCGCATTGCAGGCAGCCGATTGTCATTGGCTGCGTTTTGGATTTGAGCAAGTGGACCGGGCGCGCCTGGTGCCGAAGACGGTTTTCTAGGGAGTCGTTATGCAGGGACGTGAATTGTTGCTGATGGTCGATGCGCTGGCGCGTGAAAAGAATGTTCCGCGCGACGTGGTGTTTGCCGCGCTCGAAAGTGCGCTCGCGTCGGCAATGAAGAAGCGTTACAAGGATGAAGTGGACATCCGCGTGGCGATCAGCCACGAGGATGGCAGCTATCGCAGTTTCCGCCGCTGGCAGGTGGTGCCCGATGGCGAGCTGGACGATCATGATCTGCAGATCATTCTGACGGAAGCGCGCAAGCAGGTGCCGAACATCGAGCTGGGCGAGTTCATCGAGGAAGAGCTGGAGCAGGTCGAGTTCGGCCGGATCGGTGCGCAGGCCGCCAAGCAGGTGATCCTGCAGAAGATCCGGGATGCCGAGCGCGAGCAGATCATCAACGACTTTCTGGCGCGGGGCGATTCGCTGCTGTCCGGCACGATCAAGCGGATCGACCGTGAAGGCGCGATCGTCGAGTCGGGCCGGATCGAGGCACGGCTGCCGCGCGATCAGATGATTCCGAAGGAGAATCTGCGCAACGGCGACCGGGTGCGCGCCTGGGTGTCGAAGATCAATCGTGAGGGCCGGGGTCCGCAGCTGTTCCTGTCCCGGACGGCGCCCGAGTTCATCATGAAGCTGTTCGAGCTGGAAGTGCCCGAGATCGAGCAGGGGCTACTGCAGATCCGCGCCGCCGCGCGCGATCCGGGCGTGCGGGCCAAGATCGCGGTGCATGCCACCGATCGCCGGGTCGATCCGATCGGCACCTGCGTGGGCGTGCGGGGTTCGCGCGTGCAGGCAGTGACGCAGGAGCTGGCTGGCGAACGGGTCGATATCGTGCTGTGGTCCGAAGATCCGGCCCAGTTCGTCATCGGTGCGCTGGCGCCTGCCAATGTCTCGTCCATTCTGGTGGACGAGGAGCGGCACGTGATGGATGTGGTGGTCGATGAGGACAATCTGGCTCTGGCCATCGGTACCGGCGGACGCAACGTGCGGCTGGCTTCCGAGCTGACCGGCTGGCAGATCAACCTGATGTCGGCCGAGGAGAGCGAGAAGAAGCAGGAGGACGAGCGGATGGCGATCCGCACCGTCTTCGTGGAGAGCCTCGACGTGGATGCCGAAGTGGCGGACATCCTGATCGACGAGGGCTTCACCAGCCTGGAAGAGATCGCTTATGTGCCCCTCAACGAGATGCTGGAAATCGAGGCATTCGACGAGGACACGGTCAACGAGCTGCGCGAGCGTGCCCGCAATGCACTGCTGACGCAGGCGATCGCGACCGAGGAAAAACTGAACACCACGGCAGACGATCTGCTGTCGCTGGAAGGGATGGATCGTGAGCTGGCGGTGAAGCTGGCCGAGGCGAACGTCCGGACCCGCGATGATCTGGCAGAGCTTGCGGTGGATGAATTGATCGAAATCACTGCGCTCGACGAGGAGCGTGCCAAGGCGTTGATCCTGAAGGCACGCGAGCATTGGTTCGTCGAAGACGAAAGTGCGTAAGACGGTGCGGCTCGGGCAAGCCTGGAGCGCTCCGGAGTCCCGCCCCACGAGGGGTAGAAACGGATGGCGCACGTGATGAATAGGTAGTAGCGGAAGGAACTAATGGCCAGTACGAACGTTGAGACATTTGCTGCGGAACTGAAGCTACCTGCGGAGGTGCTGCTGGAGCAGTTGCGCGCGGCAGGTGTGGACAAGAAGCATCCTTCCGATTCCCTGACGGAATCGGACAAGGAGCGTTTGTTGTCGGCACTGCGCGCCTCGCATGGTGGCGCTGAGACGCAGAAGCGACAGAAGATCACGGTGGTTCGCAAGCAAACGTCTGAAATCAAGCAGGCGGATGCCACCGGCAAGGCACGAACCATCCAGGTGGAGGTTCGCCGCAAGCGCACGTTCGTGAAGCGCGACGCTGCTGCGGGCGCGTCTGGCACGGTTGCCGAGGCGCCTCCGGTGACTGCCCCGGTGGCAGCGGCTCCGGTGCCCTCGACCTCCTCGGTCATCGATGAGGAACAACGCCGCCGGCGCGAGCAGGAGGCCCGCCGTCAGCAGGAGCTGATGGAGCGCCAGGCTCGGGAGCTGCGCGAGAAGACCGCCCGGCTGGAGCGTGACCGGCAGCGCGAGAACGAGGCGGCTGCCGAAGCCTCGCGGCGCGAGGAAGCGGCACGTGCCGAGCAGGAGCGTCTGGCCCGGATGCAGGCCGAGGCCGAGCGCGAGGCTGCGGCTGCCCGCGAGATGCAGCGCAAGCTGCGCGAGCAGCAGGGTGCCGATCAGGCCGCCAAGGAAGCCGAGCGCAAGGCCGCCGAGCAGAAGGCGGCTGCCGAGCGTGCTGCAGCCGAGGAGGCTGCCCGTGCCGCGGCCGCTCAGGCTGCCGATGCGGCCCGCCGCGCCAAGGAAGAGGCCGATGCCTCGGCGGCTGCGCGCCGTCGTGCCGAGGCCGAGGTGGCAGCGATCAACCGTCTGCTGGAAGCCAGCCGTCGTCCGCCGCCGCCCCCGCCGCCTCCGGCTCCGCCCGCTCCTCAGCCGGCTCCGGCCGCGCAGCCTGCCGCCGGTGGGGCCGACAAGGCCCGCCGCGGTGGCACCCTGCATCGTCCGGCCGCAGGCGGGGCGCAGTCGCAGGCTGCCGGTGCTGCTGCCGGTGCTGCTGCCGGCGAGGCGGCAGGTCGTGGCCGTCATGCCAAGGCCGACAAGGGTTCTTCGTCCTGGCAGGATGACGCCGCCAAGCGCCGTCGTCCGGCCAAGGGTGGTCGCAACGACAGTACCAACGCCGGGGCTGGCGCCGGTACCGGGTGGCGTACCCGGGGTCCGCGCCGCGGCAACGATCGCGGTGGCCGGGGTGCCGGCCATCATCAGGCGGCTCAGCCCGAGACGCCGATCGTGCGCGAAGTGCATGTGCCCGAGACCATCACGGTGGCCGAGCTGGCCCACAAGATGGCGGTGAAGGCGACCGAGGTGATCAAGCATCTGATGAAGCTGGGTCAGATGGTGACGATCAACCAGGTGCTGGACCAGGAAACCGCGATGATTCTCGTCGAAGAGATGGGCCACAACGCGATCGCCGCCAAGCTGGACGATCCGGAGGCGATGCTGGACGAGGTGTCGACCGAGGATGTCGGTCCGATGGTGCCGCGTCCGCCGGTGGTCACGGTCATGGGTCACGTCGACCACGGCAAGACCTCGCTGCTCGACTATCTGCGCCGTACCAAGGTGGCTTCCGGCGAGGCCGGCGGCATTACCCAGCACATCGGTGCCTATCACGTCGAGACGCCGCGCGGGGTGGTGACGTTCCTGGATACCCCGGGTCACGCGGCCTTCACGGCGATGCGTGCCCGTGGTGCGAAGGCTACCGACATCGTGATTCTGGTGGTGGCTGCCGATGACGGCGTGATGCCGCAGACCATCGAGGCGATTTCGCACGCCCGTGCGGCCGAGGTGCCGCTGGTGGTGGCGATCACCAAGATCGACAAGCCCGAGGCGAATCCGGACAAGGTCCGCCAGGAGCTGGTGGCCCAGAGCGTGGTGCCCGAGGAGTACGGTGGCGATGTGCCTTTCGTGGGCATTTCGGCCAAGACCGGCCAGGGTATCGACGATCTGCTGGAGAACGTGCTGCTGCAGGCCGAGATTCTGGAGCTGCAGGCGCCGGTGAAGGCGCCGGCGCGCGGGCTGGTGATCGAGGCCCGTCTGGACAAGGGTCGTGGTCCGGTGGCGACCGTGCTGGTGCAATCCGGTACGCTGGCGCGTGGCGACACGGTGCTGGTCGGTTCTACCTGGGGCCGCGTGCGGGCGATGCTGGATGAGGCGGGCAAGAATGCGACTGCCGCCACGCCGTCGATTCCGGTCGAGATCCAGGGTCTGAACGATGTGCCGCAGGCCGGCGAGGAGCTGGTGGCGCTGGCCGACGAACGCAAGGCCCGCGAGATCGCGCTGTTCCGTCAGGGCAAGTTCCGCGATGTGAAGCTGGCGCGTCAGCAGGCTGCGAAGCTGGAGAACATGTTCGACCAGATTGGCGAGGGCGAGGTGCAGACCTTGCCGCTGATCATCAAGGCCGACGTGCAGGGTTCGCAGGAGGCGCTGGCCCATGCGTTGCTGAAACTGTCCAACGACGAGATCAAGGTCCAGATCGTGCATGCGCAGGTCGGTGGCATCACCGAGAGCGACATCAATCTGGCGATCGCCTCGAAGGCGGTGGTGCTGGGCTTCAACGTGCGGGCCGACATGCCGGCACGGCGCATGGCCGAGACCAATGGGGTCGACATCCGCTACTACAACATCATCTACGACGCCGTGGACGATGTGAAGTCGGCGATGGAAGGCATGCTGTCGCCCGAGAAGCGGGAGACCATCATCGGTCTGGTCGAGGTCCGTCAGGTGTTCCGTGTCACCAAGGTGGGCACGGTGGCGGGTTGCCGCGTGATGGAAGGCGTGGTCCGCCGCGACTCCGAGGTGCGTCTGCTGCGCGATTCCACCGTCATCTGGACGGGCCGGATCGATTCGCTGAAGCGCTTCAAGGACGATGCGAAGGAAGTCAAGGAAGGCTTCGAGTGCGGTATCTCGCTCGTCAACTACAGCGATATCCAGGAAGGCGATCAGCTCGAGGTGTTCGAGGTGAAGGAAGTCGCCCGGACGCTGTCGCTGCCGGCCTCGGTCTGATCGTCGAGCGAGGGAAGGATGCGAAGAAAACCAGGTGCTACCCCCGGTCGGGCGCTGCGTGTCACCGAGCTGCTGCATCAGGAGCTGGCCGAGCTGATCCGCGCCGAGGTCAAGGACCCACGGCTGGGGCTGGTGACGGTGACTGGCGTGGATCTGACGCCCGACTACGCGCATGCGACGGTCTGGTTTTCGGTGCTGCCCGATGATCCGGAGCATGTCGCCGAGACCCTGTCCGGGTTGCGGGCCGCATCGGGCTTCCTGCGTTCGCAGATCGGCCGCCGGGTGCGGATTCACACCACGCCCGAGCTGCATTTCTCGCACGATGCCTCGACCCGACGGGGCATGGAAATGAGCCGCCTGATCGATGAGGCCAATGCCCATCGTGCGGCCGATGATCCGGCTGATTCCGCTTGAAGGTTCACGGCCTGTTGCTGCTCGACAAGCCGGTTGGCCTGTCCTCGAACACGGCGCTGCAGAAGGTGCGCCGGCTGCTGTCTGCCGACAAGGCGGGGCACGGCGGCACCCTCGATCCGATGGCCAGCGGCGTGCTGCCGCTGATGTTCGGGGAGGGCTGCAAGCTGGCGGGCGCTGCGCTGACGCATGACAAAGCCTATGAGGCCGAGGTCTGCTTCGGTGTGCGCACGGCCACCGACGATGTCGAGGGCGAGGTGATCGGCCGCTCCGAGCTGCGGCCGTCGGCCGAGGCGCTGGCGGCGGCATTGGCGTCCTTCCGTGGCTGGATCACCCAGGTGCCGCCGGTCTATTCGGCGCTGAAGGTCGGTGGCAAGGCGATGTACCGGCTGGCGCGCGAAGGCCGCCCGGTCGAGGCGCAGCCGCGCCAGGTCCGGGTCGATACGATCGAGCTGCTCGCCTTCGATGGCGAGCGGGCACGACTGCGGATCGACTGCGGCAAGGGAACCTATATCCGTTCGATCGCCCGGGATCTGGGCGAGTTGCTCGGCTGCGGCGCCCATCTGTCGGGCCTGCGGCGCACCCGCGTCGGGGCTTTCGAGGTGAGCCGGGCCGTGCCGCTTCAGGAACTGCTCGATGGCGGGCCGGAATGCGCGGCGCGGCATCTGCAGGGGCTGCTGCAACTGGTGGCGGGCTGGCCGCAGGTGGTGCTGGGGGCCGAGGCCGCTACCCGTTTCGGGCATGGGCAGGCGATAGCCGCCGAACATGTCGAGTCCGCCGAGGGCTTCGGGCCGCAGGCCGAGCAGGTGGCGGTGCTCTGTGGCGGGCGTCTGGTCGGCCTGGGGCGACCGGGAAAGCTGCCCGATGGTCGCGCCGCACTGCTGCCGGTCCGCGTCATCGTGGACTGAGCCTGTTTTTCTGATGGCTGCCTGCCGCCGGCATGGTGTCGGGGCAGGCAGCCGGTGTTTTTGCTGTACAACTTTTTTGATCGAGACAGAGCGTGTCTGACGCCAATCAATCTTCTTCGGTACAACCGATCCGCAATATTGCGATCATCGCCCACGTCGACCACGGCAAGACGACCCTGGTGGACCAGCTGCTGCGCCAGTCGGGCACCTTCCGGGCCAACCAGCAGGTGAACGAGCGCGTGATGGATTCCAACGACCTGGAGCGTGAGCGCGGCATCACCATCCTGGCCAAGAACTGCGCGGTCGAGTACGAAGGTACCCGGATCAACATCGTCGACACGCCGGGACACGCCGATTTCGGGGGTGAGGTCGAGCGGGCGCTGTCGATGGTCGATGGCGTGCTGCTGCTGGTCGATGCGATGGACGGGCCGATGCCGCAGACCCGTTTCGTGACCCGCAAGGCGCTGGCGCTGGGGCTGAAGCCGATCGTGGTGGTGAACAAGATCGACCGGCCGGGCGCGCGTCCGCACTGGGTGGTGGATCAGACCTTCGATCTCTTTGATCGCCTGGGCGCCACCGAGGAGCAACTGGATTTTCCGGTGGTCTACGCCTCGGGTCTGGCCGGTTATGCGGTGCTGGATCTGGATGAGGCCGAAGCCGCGGCAGCGGCCGCCCAGCCGTCGATGGCGCCGCTGTTCAAGACCATTCTGGAGCGGGTGCCGGCGCGTGCCGATGATGTCGACGGGCCGCTGCAGTTCCAGATCTCGGCGCTGGATTATTCCAGCTATGTCGGCCGGATCGGCATCGGCCGGATCAACCGGGGTACGCTGAAGGGTGGCGAGCAGGTGCTGCTGACCCACGGCGACCGCACGCCGGTGACGGCCAAGGTCAACCAGGTGCTGCGTTTCCGCGGGCTGGAGCGTGAGGTGGTGCCCTTTGCCCAGGCTGGCGACATCGTGGCCATCAATGGCATCGAGGGCATCGACATCGGTTCCACGCTCTGCAAGGTGGGCAACCCCGATCCGCTGCCGCTGCTGCGCATCGACGAGCCGACGCTGACGATGGAGTTTCTGGTGAACACCTCGCCGCTGGCCGGCCGCGAGGGCAAGTTCGTCACCAGCCGTCAGATCCGCGAGCGGCTGGAGCGCGAGCTGCAGGCCAA
>JBHADS010000091.1:0-3046 GCA_041855185.1 Lautropia sp.
ACGCTACAGCGCACTGGCAGGCTTTCTCGAAGCCGGCGAGACCATCGAGGCCGCGGTGCACCGCGAAGTCCACGAGGAGGTCGGCCTGCGCGTGCACAAGCTGCGCTACTTCGGCAGCCAGAGCTGGCCCTTCCCCAACTCGCTGATGATCGCCTTCACCGCCGAATGGCTGGAGGGCGACATCCGCGTCGATCCCGCCGAAATCGGCGACGCCCACTGGTTCGATCCCGATGCCCTGCCCGATCTGCCACCGGCCGGCATCAGCATCTCGCGCGCCCTGATCGACGACACGGCGGCCCGCCTGCGCGCCGGTGGCTGAGACCTTCCTCCGGGCTGCGGACATCTGCCGTTCATGCCCGAACGTGCGGAAGCTCCTTTGTATCATCTGTGTAACAGACTCATACTTTCAGGCAATTGCGTGCCAAGCAAGCGACAATGGGTACTGAGAATGCTGGGCTTGCGCCCAGAATGAAGGCTCTCGGCCCATTGGGTTCTGCGTGTCGGGTGCACGCCGGCAGCGCTTCGCGTTCCGCGTCGTGCACCGGCCCCATCCCGATCGCCCTGCAGCTCACGCCATGACATTGTTACAGGCACTGCCGGAGGTATCCGTGCTCTCCCTCATCCGATCCCCTCGGCCTCTGGCCGCTTTCTCCCGTACCGCCCAAGCCCGCTTTCCAGCCGCCAGCCGAACCACGCTGCTGACGCTGCTGGTCTGCGGCGCGTTGACTGCCTGTGGAGGCGGCGGCGGAGGCAGCAGTGGCAGCGGTAGTGGCAGCGGTAGCAACAGCACCAGCAACGCGCCGATTCCCACCGCCATCACCTCGGCCACCATCAAGGGCACGGCCACCGGCCCCGCCTCCGCAGCCCAGGCCGCTGCCACGCTCAGCCCGCAATCCTCCACGCCGATCCTCTATGACCAGCGCAGCCCGCAACGGATCTGGGTGGTCAACCCCGACCAGGACAGCGTCTCGGTCATCGACAGCAGCACCCAGCAGCTGCTGGCCGAGATTCCGGTCGGCAAGGCTCCGCGCACCCTGGCCATCGACAACTCCGGGCACGTCTGGGTCAGCAACCGCGCCGGCGGCAGCATCAGCATCATCGACCCCGATGCGCTGAGCGTGGCGACCACCCTCGAACTGGCCTCCGCCGCCCAGCCCTACGGCATCGTCAATGCTCCCGACGGCAGCGGCGTCTGGGTCAGCCTGCTCGGCAGCCAGGAAATCCTGCAGTTCGATCCGGTCAGCCGTCAGGTGCGGCAGCGTCATTATGTCGGCGCCGAAGTCCGGCATCTGGCGATTTCGGCCGACAGCCAGAAACTGCTTGCCAGCCGTTTCATCTCGCCCCCGCTTCCCGGGGAGAACACCACCACACCCCGCATCACCGGCACCGATGTCCGTGGCGGCGAAGTGATGCTCTTCCAGCTGCAGGGCATCGAACACGCCAGCCTGCTCCGTACCATTCCGCTGGCGGTCAGCCAGGTGGCAGATACCGAGGTTTCGGGGGGCGGCCTGCCCAACTACCTGGGCGCGGCAGCCTTCTCGCCCGATGGCAAGACCGCCTGGATTCCGTCCAAGCAGGACAACATCATGCGCGGCATGATGCGCAACAAGCTGCCGCTGGACTTTCAGAACACGGTACGTGCCGTCATCTCGAAGATCAACCTCGATGGCACGCAAGCCGCCGAGGATCTGAGCGCCCGCGTCGATCTGGACAACTCCAGCGTGGCCTCCGCCATCAGCTACACGCCGGACGGCCGTTTCATGGCGGTTGCGATGGAAACCTCGCGTGAGGTCTCCATCGTCAATGCCGCCACCCGCGTGCAGGTCCGTCTGGTGCTGGGCGGCAGTGTCGCGCCCCAGGGCGTCGCCATCTCGGCCGACGGCAAGCAGCTGGCCGTCAGCACCTTCATGACCCGGGATATCCGACTCCTCGATCTCAGCCCGCTGCAGACCAGCGACAACCTGGCCGCACTGGCGGCCAACGGCACGCGCGTCGCCACGCTCAACACCCCCGAGAAGCTCTCCGCCCAGGTGCTGCAGGGCAAACAGCTGTTCTACGATGCCTTCGACACCCGCCTGGCCCGTGACCGCTACATGAGCTGCGCCGCCTGCCACAACGATGGCTATGGCGATGGCCGGGTCTGGGACATGAGCGGTTTCGGCGAGGGTCTGCGCAAGACCATCTCGCTGCAGGGCCACGGCAAGAAGAAGACGCTGCTGCACTGGAGCGGCAACTTCGACGAAGTGCAGGACTTCGAGCAGCAGATCCGGGGGCTGGCCGGCGGCACCGGCCTGATGTCGGACGGCCAGTTCGTGAACGGCCCCAGCGGCACAGCCCTGGGCACGCCCAAGGCCGGCATCTCCACGCAACTGGATGCCCTGGCCGCCTATGTCGACAGCCTCGGCAGCTATGCACCCAGCCCCTTCCGGGCCCTTGGTCGCGGCCTGAGCGCCGATGCACAGGCCGGTGCGGCGCTGTTCAGCAGAAAGACCTGCGCCACCTGCCACAGCAACGCCGACCTGGGTGGTGACGGCACCAAGCGCGACAACATCGGCACCCTGCAGGCCGGCAGCGGCAATGTCTCGGGCGCGCCGCTGGATGGCATCGTCGCCCCCGGGCTGCGTGATGCCTGGTACAACGCGCCCTACCTGCACGACGGCTCGGCCGGCACGCTGGAAGCCGCCATCAAGGCGCACAAGGACATCAGCCTGAGCGACGCCGATGTCAAACAGCTGAGCGCCTACGTGCTGGAGCTGGGCAACGACGAGTGATATGAAAAAAACCCGCCCTCGCCGGAACGAGGTGCGGGTTTTTGTGGGCTGCCATCCGCGGACGGCCGCCCCGTGTCGGCGCTCAGGCCGCCAGGTGCTTGTTGACCAGTTTCGTCATCTCGAACATCGACACCTCGTCCTGACCGAAGACGGCGCGGAGTTTGTCGTCAGCACGAATCATGCGCTTGTTCTGGGGGTTCTGCAGATCATGCTGCTTGATGTATTCCCAGATTTTCTTGGTGACTTCGGTGCGCGGCAAAGGCTCTGCACCGATC
>JBHADS010000092.1:0-2591 GCA_041855185.1 Lautropia sp.
ATCTCGTCGAAGGAGATGTTCTCGTCGTGCTCGCCCAGCGCGGCCTTGGCGGCCGGCGTGAAGATCGGCTGATCCAGCTGCTCGGCCTGGGCAATGCCCGGCGGCAGCTCGATGCCCGAGACACTGCCCTTCTCCAGATATTCCTTGTAGCCCGAACCGACCAGATAGCCACGGACGACCGCCTCGACCAGAATCGGCTTCAGGCGCTTGACCACCATCGACCGGCCCGCCACCAGCGGAATCTCGTCGGGCTGCACCACCGACTCGGGCGCATCGCCGGTCAGGTGATTGGGCACCACATCCTTCAGCCGGTCGAACCAGAACAGCGCCAGCGTGTTCAGCACCCGCCCCTTGTCCGGAATGGGTTCGGCCATCACGACATCGAACGCCGACAGTCGATCGGAAGTCACCATCAACAGGCGGTCGTCACCGACTGCATAGTTGTCGCGCACCTTGCCGCTGCCCAACAGCGGCAGCGAATGCAGGCGCCCAGAGGGAGCAGAACTCATGAAGCACTCCTTCGCGCTAGAAAGTATGAGGAGGTCGATTTTCGACAATCTGAAAGAATATCACCCCCGCTGGGTGATTCCGCGCCGCGGCGCGTCCCCGGCCCCCAAAAAACCTGCCTGCCGATGATGCATTCCTTCAGACCTCAGCCTGCCCACCTCCCCCGCTCCGTCCATCCCCGTTCCGTCCACCCCCGCCCCGGCGCCCCGGCACGCCTGGCCGGCGGCCTGATGATGCTGTCCCTCGGCCTCGCCGCCCTCCTGCCCGGCGGCGCCCAGGCGCAGATCAAGACCCAGCCCGATGGCAAGTGGCGCCAGATCCTGGGCGCGGGCGCCTCGTTCGCCTCGGGCAACAGCGACCTGACCAGCTACAACCTTGCCTATGACGCCGCCCGCGAAACCCGCAACCATTCGCTGACCTTGCGCGCCCGGGGGCTCTACAACACCAGCGAGGGCGAAACCAGCGCCAACAACACCGACCTGAGCCTGACGGCCAAGCGCACACTGAGCGAAGGCTTCTATGTCTATGCCAATGGCACCTGGTTCCGCGACCGGATCGCCAACCTCAGCAACCGCTTCAGCGGCTCGACCGGCTTCGGCTACAAGCTGATCCAGACCCCGACCGACGACTGGGGCATCTTCGCCGGTCTGGGTTATTCCGAAGACCGCTACACCCTCCCGACCCTGGTGGCCGACCAGATCCGCAGCCGCTACGGCCGCGCCGAGCTGACGCTGGGGACCGAATCCACCCACCAGCTCACCACCACCACCTCCTTCCACCAGCGGCTGGCGCTCTATCCGGCGCTGAACGAAGAAAAGGATCTGCGCGCCGAATTCCTGAGCACCCTCAGCGTGGCGATCAACAAGCGGCTGGCGCTGACGGCCGCTGCCGAGCTGCGCTACAACAGCGACCCCGGTACCGCGGTCAGCAAGATGGATCGCCGCTTCACCACCGGCATCAGTCTGAAGTTCGTGGACTGAGGCCAGCGGCAGGCTGCGAGCGGGAGCGGCCGCGCAGGGCTCCGGAACTGCCCGGGCGCCAGGTGCGACGGATGGGCCGGATGCCCGTGAGCGCGCAACCCGTCCCGACGACAGCAGACAGCAGGCCGCCCGGCCGCGCTCCTCGACCGCCGGGGATTCCGGACTTCTGCCGCGTGGGCAGCACGCGGACAATCGGCGCAAACGAAGCCACGGGTCGGCAACGGCGCGCAGGACGCGAGCAGCCGCCCCACGGCCGGCGCTGTTGTGCGGCCTCCTCCCCCGAGCCGGGAGCCTGCGGCACCACGGGCCGGTCCCCACCGGGAGGCATTGCCCCCAGAAGGCGCGCGTGTAGCAACCACTCTGTCTGCCCAGTCATGGCCCTACTGTCCCCCAGCCTGAACGCCATCCGCCAAGATACCGGCCTGTACCGCGAGCTGGACGTACTGGAACGTCTGCAGAACAGCCTGCCGGACGGCTACGAGATCTTTCACAGCGTGGCCTGGCACTCGATCGACAACGGTCTGGACCGGCATGGCGAGATCGACATCGTGGTGCTCGGCCCCTCCGGCCACCTGCTGCTGATGGAGGTGAAGGCCGGGAATGTGCAGATGCGCGACGGCGAGCTGTTCAAGCTCTACAGCAGCCGCGAGCACGACATCGCCCGCCAGCTCAGCGTACAGCGGGCCGCTCTGCTGCACCGGCTGCGCGAGGCCGATCTGCATGCATTCGTCACCACCTGTCTGGTGCTGCCCGACTTCCGTATCCAGGCCGGCGGCATCGTCGCGCTGTCGCGCGAGCGGATCATCGATGCCGACGACTTCCCTCATCTGGGCGCGCGCGTGCAGGAGCTGATGCGCGTCGGCGAATCGCACAGCGATGTCGAAGCGCTGCGCCATTTTCTGGCCAACGAGTTCCGCGTGTCGGTGGATCTGCGCGTGCTCGACGAGCAACTGAAACGCACCCGCCAGCGCCTCTCGGAAGGGCTGGTCACCTGGGTGCCGCGCATCCAGTCACCGAACGGGGTGGTCCGCATCCAGGCCACCGCCGGCTCGGGCAAGACCCAGCTCGCCCTGCGCCTGCTGGGCGATGCCGTGGCCGAAGGCC
>JBHADS010000093.1:0-3634 GCA_041855185.1 Lautropia sp.
ATCCGGGGTGGCGCACAGCATCAAGTGACGCTGCTCAATGTCCAGCCAGAGATCCTCACTGGCCATGCCCGCGCCTATTTCAGCAAGACCGACCTGGACGCCTTCATGAACGAGGAGGCCGCCAAGGCTCTGGCAGCCGGCGAAAAGCTGCTCAAGGATGCCGGCATCCCCTTCGAATCCGGCTATGACCGCGGTCATGCGCCGGAAGTGATTGCCACCCGCGCCAAGGAAGGCAACTTCGACCAGATCGTCATGGGTACGCGGGGCCTGAACCGGATCACGGGTCTGCTGCTGGGCTCAGCTGCAACCGGTGTCCTGCACCTCGTCGATATCCCCGTCACCCTGATCAAATAACCGTCACGGACGGCCTCCGGCTGCCGCGCCTGCGCAAAGGCAGCCGGGTTATCGAGGCACGTCTCCCCCGCACGGCATGCCGCCCCGGCTGCCTCTGCCCAAGGGGATCTGGTTGGATCTCTCACCGCGATAAAACCGATGTCAAATTCTTTGGAAAAAACCCCCGTCGAGGTGCGGCTCGCCGCCGCCCCCGCCAATCGGGACGAAGCTGTACGCGCCGCCGGCGCTCTGTTGGTCAATGCCGGTTTTGCCGAAGCCTCCTTCGTCGAAAGTCTGCTGAAACGCGAAAAGGTCGCCACCACCTTCCTGGGTCAGGGCGTGGCCATTCCGCACGGCATGGTCGAAGAGAAACACCTGGTCAAGCAGACCGGTCTCGGCGTCCTGCAGGTGCCGGGCGGCGTGGTCTGGGGGATCGATGCCGAAGGCAAGGAGCAGCGCGTCAATCTGGTGGTAGCCATCGCCGCAGCCTCGGACGAGCACATCCAGGTGCTGCGCAAGCTGACGCGACTGATGCGCGACGAAGCCCGGATGCAGCAGCTGCAGCAGACCCAGAATGCCCAGGACATCGTGGACGCCCTGACAGGCGACGGCAGCTCGGCAGCGGCAGGTCCGACGCTGGAAGACTTCCCGATCGGACAGAACATCACGCTGGGCTATCCGAACGGCCTGCACGCCCGCCCCGCCGGCCAGTGGGCCGAGACGGCCCGCCGCTTCAAGGCCAAGGTGCACGTGCGCTGCGGTGACGTGGTGGCCGATGCCCGCAGCGTCGCCTCGCTGCTGAGCCTGGGCGCCGGCAACAATGCCCAGCTGCGCGTCTCGGCGCAGGGCGACGATGCCCAGTCCGCCATCAGCGCACTGCTCGGCATCATCAAGCTGCTGGGTGACGAGGAGATCCGTCAGGCCAAGCTGGCCGAAACGCGCCAGAGCCAGGCCCAGGGTCTGGGCCGCGAGCTGGGCAATTGGCAGCCCGAAGCCCAGCAGCGCTTCAACGGCATCGCCGCCGCGCCGGGTCTGGTGATCGGCACGCTGGTGCAGGCCACCAGCCAGAGCCTCGATGTCGAGGACAACTTCAGCAATATCGCCCAGGAAGCCGCCACGCTGGATCAGGCGCTGTCCAACGCCGAGAAACAGCTCGGCACGCTGATCGCCAACGCCGACCGCCAAGGCAAGAGCGAGCAATCGAACATCTTCAAGGCCCACCTCGAACTGCTGCGCGATTCCGCCTGGGTGCAGGAAGTCACCCGGACGATCGTGGCGGGTCATGGCGCCGCCTGGGCATGGCAACATGCACTGAGCGAGCGCATCGAAGCCCAGCGCTCGCTCAAGGACGCCACGCTGGCCGCCCGTGCCGCCGACCTGCAGGACGTGGGCGAGCGCGTGCTGCGCAATCTGCTCGGCAAGGGCGACGACGCCGGTCAGACCTCGAGCTGGCCCGATGACGCCATCCTGCTGGCCGACGATCTGGCACCCTCGTTCACGGCTCAGATCGACACCAACCGGGTCAAGGGCTTCTGCACCTCCAAGGGTGGCCCGACCGCCCACACCGCCATTCTGGCCCGCGCGCTGGGTCTGCCGGCCGTCGTGGCCGCCGGCGGCGGCGTGCTGTCGCCCGAACTGGTCAAGGGCAACAACGTCAAGGCGATCCTCGACGGCTATCGCGGCAGCCTCTATGTGGCGCCGACCGAAGCCGCACTGGCCGAAGCCGAGAAGCACATCGCCCACATCAGCCAGCTGCAGGCCGAAGAAGCCAAGAACCGGATGCAGCCTGCCGTCACGCAGGATGGCCACCGGGTCGAGATCGGCGCCAACGTCAACCGGGCCGATCAGGCGCGGCTGGCACTGGAAGCCGGTGCCGAAGGCGTCGGCCTGATGCGGACCGAGTTCCTGTTCCTTGAGCGCGACCACGTGCCGGACGAGGAAGAGCAGTACCAGGTCTACCGGGCGATGGTCGACGTGCTGGCCGGCAAACCGCTGATCGTCCGCACGCTGGACATCGGCGGCGACAAACAGGTGCCGCACATGGCGCTGCCGCACGAGGAGAACCCCTTCCTCGGCGTGCGCGGTGCCCGCCTGCTGCTGCGCCGCCCCGACCTGCTCGAACCGCAGATGCGCGCGCTCTACCGCGCCGCCAAGCACGGTCCGCTGTCGATCATGTTCCCGATGATCAGCACCGTCGAGGAAGTGAAGGAACTGCGCGAGCGCGTCGAGACGATCCGTCAGGCCGTCGATGGCCCGGAGGTTCCGATCGGCATCATGATCGAAGTGCCGTCGGCGGCTCAACTGGCGGACCAGCTGGCCAAGTACGTCGATTTCTTCTCGATCGGCACCAACGACCTGACCCAGTACACGCTGGCAATCGACCGGCAGCATCCGGAACTGGCCGCGATGGCCGACGGCCTGCACCCCGCGGTGCTGCGCCTGATCGCCGAGACGGTGGCCGGCGCACGTCCCTTCAAGCGCCACGTCGGTGTCTGCGGCGGCTTGGCTGGCGATCCGCTGGGTGCAGCCATTCTGACCGGCCTGGGTGTCGATGAGCTGAGCATGAGCACGACCGACCTGGGCACCATCAAGGCACTGATTCGCCGTCACTCCCTCGCCGAGCTGCAGACGCTGGCCCAGAAGGCGCTCAACGCCGAAACCGTCGAGGATGTCCGGGCACTGGGCGCCTCCCTCAAATCTGCTTCGTCCAAATAAGCAGAGGAAACACCGAAAATGACTCAGGTACTCACCATCACGCTGAACCCTGCCATCGACCAGACCATCATGCTGAAGGAACTGGTCCCGGGCGATGTGCACCGCGCAGCAGGTTACACCAGCACCGCCGGCGGCAAGGGCATCGGCGTATCGATCATCCTGGCCGATCTGGGCATCCCCACCATCGCCACCGGCTGGATCGGCGCAGACAACGACGGCTTGTTCGTCGGCGCCTTTGAAAGCCACCGGATCAAGGATGCGATGATCCGCCTGCCGGGCAGCACCCGCACCAACATCAAGCTGGTGGACACCGCCCGCGGCGAATCCACCGACATCAACCTGCCGGGCCTGCGCCTGGCCGCCAATGACCGCGCCCACGCCGAGCTGACACTGGCCGAGCGGGTCAATGCGCTGACCCGCCCCGGCGACTGGTGCGAACTGGCGGGCAGTCTGCCCCCCGGATGCGATGTCCACACCTGGTTCCGTCTGGCCAAGCTGCTGGTCGCCAAGGGTGTCCACGTCATCATCGACGTGGCGGGCGCCGCGCTGGGCGAGCTGCTCAAGGGCTGGGCCAACGAAGTCTCAC
>JBHADS010000094.1:0-13563 GCA_041855185.1 Lautropia sp.
CACCACTGGCCGTCGACACATTCAGATCGATGGCACGCACCGCCGCGCCCAGCGAGCGATCGAAGGCAGCCTCGGTCTGCTGCTTCATCGACACCGCCGAGCGCCACATCCCCAGCACCGCCCCGATCAGCAGCAGCGGCAGCAGCCACAGCAGCAGACTGAAGATCAGGCTGCGCCCCTCCCCGGCCGGTTTGCCACGCGCCATCGGCACTCAGTCCTGCGCTTCCAGGCAATAGCCCAGGCCGCGCATCGTCGCGATCTGCACACCGGCCCCTTGCAGCTTCTTGCGCAGCCGGTGCACGATCACCTCCACCGCCTCCAGGCTCAGCTCATCGTCGCTGGAGGCGATCCGCTCCAGAATGGCCTGCTTGGACAGCGGCTCGCCGCTGCGCTGGATCAGAGCGCGCAGCACCGCCTGCTCACGGGGCGTCAGCGCCAGCGCCTCACCGCCCACCGCAAAACGCTGGCTGACCAGATCGTAGACCAGCGCCCCACAGCTCATCCGCTGGAACTCCCGCCCCCGGCTGCGCCGGATCAGGGCCATCAGCCGCGCCTCCAGCTCTTCCAGCACGAAAGGCTTGGGCAGAAAATCATCGGCCCCGTCGTGCAGCATCCCCACCCGATTGGCCAGGGAGTCACGCGCCGTCAGCACCAGCACCGGCGTGCGGTCGTCACGGGCCCGCATCCGCGCCAGCAGCGTCTGGCCATCCATGCCGGGAATGCCCAGATCGAGCACCACGGCATCGAACTCCTCCTGCAACAGCCGGCGCTCGGCCAGCAGACCGTCGTCGGCCCACTCCACCACAAAGCCCGCCTGCCGCGCCAGGGCCCGCGACAACCAATGCGCCAGCTCGCGCTCGTCTTCGATCAGCAGGATTTTCATGGAACGAGCCCTCGCCCGGTTTCAGGGCAACGGATGGCCCTGCGAGGCCACGTAGACGGACAGCCATTCCTCCTCGCTGAAATCGATGGCCAGCGCATCGATGGCATCGCGCACCCGCTCGATTCTGCCCGAACCGACGATGGGCAGCATTCCGATCGGGTGCGCCAGCAGCCAGGCCAGGGCCAGCGTGTCCAGACGGCTTTCACCATGCCGCTCCCCCACGGCCCGCAGCGCAGCAGCCACCCGCCGCCCCTGTTCGTCCTGGGGGTCGAACAGACGCCCACCGCCCAGCGGCGACCAGACCATCGGCCGCAGCCGCTGTTCCAGCAGCATGTCCAGACTGCCATCCTCGAAGGGCTGCAGGTGCAGCGGCGAAACCTCGATCTGATTGGTCAGCAGGGGCTGACTCAGATAGGACTGCAGCATCCGGAACTTGGCCGGCCCGAAGTTGGAAACCCCGAAATGACGCACCAGCCCGCGCCGCTGCAGCTCATCGAAAGCCGCTGCGATCTCCTGCGGATTGGCGCACGGCGACGGCCGATGAATCAGCAGCAGATCCAGATACTCACAGCGCAGCCCGGCAATCGAGCGCTCCACCGACCAGATGATGTGCTCGCGGCTGTTGTCATAGTGCGCGCTGCGCATCGTCGGTACCTGGGGATTCGGGAACGCGATCCCGCATTTGCTGACGATCACCATCCGCTCGCGCAGGCTGGGCTCCTCGGCCAGCGCCTGCCCGAAGGCCGCCTCGGTGCCGAAGCCCCCATAGCAGGCGGCATGATCGAAGGTATCCACCCCCAGTTCGAGCAGCTGATGAATCAGCCGACGGTAGCCCTCGGCATCCAGCCCCCACTCGTGCGCACGCCAGTAACCGTGCACGATGCGGCTCATCCGCAACGAGGCGTTCAGGTTCAGATACTGCATCTTGGGCGCTTGCATGATGATCCTCCGTGGCCGATGCCTAGCAGGCTGTTGAAATACTGCTCCAGACGTATGCCACGAAGCATGTCAACACCAGCAAATCAATAGTTTACGGGACGCAAACCCGTCTGAATCCGATGGCTGGCATGGTATTTCAACAGCCTGCCAGATGTCGCTTCCCAACAGGTTGTTCACCCGAGGTGAAACACGATGGAGGTTCTCGAGCCGAACCATCGGCCTCATGAATCCACGAATGAACATCCATAAGAATGCCTCATCGACGCCCAAAGGGCGAGCCTTAGGGTCAGCGAGATTGGCCGCATTGGTCTGATGCCTCCTGCCCATGCGGCACGATTCAGGGCGCCTTGCTCCACGAGACTGGTTCAGAGTATCCCCTGGCTGTCGGGCCTTCATGACACGATCCGTGACGTGTCATGTGCCGTGATTACCTGCCGCCCGGGCGCCTATCGATCCAGCACCACGTCGGTGATCGGCTTGCTGCAACAAGGCAGAATCCAGCCTTGCTGCACTTCCTTCGGACGCAGGCCACCGTTCTGGTTCATCTCGACATCGCCGGACACCTTGAGCGTCTTGCAGGTGCCGCACATGCCGTTGGAACAAGAGAAAGGCATGCGCAGCCCCGCCACGGTGGCGGCCTGCAGGATCGTCTGGTCTTCGGCGCAGAGGAAACGATCGCCGCGCTTGTTCAAGGTGATCTGCCGATAGTTCGTGGCCGCAGCCACGGCATCGGACAGCGCAACGCCCGCCTCGGTGGCCGGTTCGGTCAGCGGCTCGGTGATGGCCCTCGCCGCCGGTGTGAGATCCTCGAAGCGGAAGCTTTCCTGCATGTAGCGCGTCATGTCGAAACCGGTTTCCTCCAGCATGGTGCGCATGCTTTCCATGAAGGGTGCGGGGCCACAGCAATACACATCCCGCTCCATCAGGTCTTCCGGCATCAGGCTTTGCAGCAGCGAAAGCTGCACCCGTCCCACCGCGCCCGAGTAGTCGGCCTCCGTGCCCAGCTGTTCACAGACGATGGTGTGGCGGAAGCGGGGCATGTTGCGCGACAACAGTTTCAGCTCGTGCGCGAAGATCACGTCCTGCGGCGTGCGTGCGGCATGCACGAACTGCACGTCCAGATAGGTGCACAGGTCGTGCAGCGCCCGCGACATGGACATCAGCGGCGTGATGCCACTGCCGCCGCTGAGAAACAGCAGCGGCCGCTCTTCCAGCAGCATGTTGTGCCTGTTGAAGCAGGAGAACTCGCCGGCGGGGCCGACGACGTTCATCTCCATTCCAGCGATGAGGTTGTCATGCAGCCAGTTGGAGACCTTGCCACCCGGCACGCGCTTGACGGTGATGCTGACCGAATCGGGCCGTGTGGGTGTGGACGACAGCGTGTAGCTGCGCCTGATCTTCTCGCCGTCGATGTCGAGTGACAGGGTCATGAACTGTCCGGGCCGGTAGCGAAACACGCGCGGATCCGGAGCTGCGAAGATGAATGTCTTGACATCGTGCGTCTCGGGACGAACCTGGATGCAGCGCAACACTTCGTCGTCCTGCGTCCAGCCCACGGGTACGCGCGTGAGATCGGGAAAGTGAGACCAATCCATGATGGAGATTCCTCTTGTGTTTCGATGTCGGTGGTCTCGTCATGCCATGATGGGCTCGTCCCGGACGTGCTCGCGCATGCGCTGCACATACCATGAGCAGAATTTCTCCACCAGCCCTTCGGTGTACGGCGAGTAGGGACCCTGGATGTAGGCGCCGCTGTTGACGCCACGTTGGGTTTCTTCCACCAGGTGACTGTCCTGGGCATTGGTGGCGCGCCAGACTTCGGTCAGCCTGTCCACGTCGTAGTCCTTGCCTTCCTCTGCGTCCCTGTGTACGGACCATGTGGTGCGCAGCAGCGTGCGCTGGGGCCCCAGGGGCAACACCGAGAAGTTGATGATGTGGTCACTCATGAAGTGATGCCAGGAGTTGGGCTGCGTCCAGAGCGACAGTCCGCCCAGCGCTGCTTCCTTGAAATCGCCCAGCAGCTTCTTGCAGGCCACTTCCGTGTTCATGGTCTGGGACTGGCCACTGCGATCGAGCGGCAGGCGCTGGGTGCGAAAACCCGTGATGCGGTCCAGGTGTTCGAGTTCGGCGCAGGGCAGGCCCAGGGCTTCCCAGCGCGCGTAGCTCTCCTTGATGATGGCCTCGAAGCGGGCGACGCCCTCAGCGGACTGGGGACCGTGCTGGTAGCCGAAGCCCTGCTCGTAGAGCGAGATCGTCAGCTCGGGGTGGTTGGCCGCGCAGTGGTAGCACTCACGGTTGTTCTCCATCGTGAGCTTCCAGTTGCCGTTCTCGATGATGTCGATCTGCGCCGCCACCTTGCAGTCGTTGAGCCGGTGCGGTGCGATGTACGGCGTGATGGCCTGGGCGAAATCCTCGATGTCCGCCGGTGCTTCCTCGGCCAGGCAGATGAAGATCAGCCCCTCGATGTCCCGCACATGCACAGGCTTGAGGGTGTGCTCCGTCTTATCGAAGTCCTCACCCATGTGGTCGCAGTGAATGAGCCTGCCTTCGAGGTTGTACGTCCATTGATGGTACGGGCAGACCAGATTGCCAACGCTGCCGCTGGCGTGCGCACAGATGCGCGCCGCACGGTGGCGGCAGACGTTGTGGAAGGCGCGTACCTGGCGATCATCATCGCGCAGCACCACGATCGGCTGGCTGCCTACATCCAGGGTGATGTAATCCCCTTCATCCGGGATCTGCGGTCCCACGGCGACGAAGATCCAGTGCTTGCCGAAAATAATGTCCAGATCGGCGCGAAAAACATCCTCCCGGGCGTAGAGGTCGGTTTCGAGGGTGTGGCCCGGGCGGCGGCGCGCCAGCAGGTCGGAAAGGCTAGGCTTGAGAAGGGCGGCCATGAGAGCTCTCCAGCAGGTCCAGGTGAAGCGGGAGCGTGGCGACGAAAGGATTCACGACACGCTCCGTTGGGGAAAATCAGAAACGGATGAGATTTCGGCTGCGCAGGTGTTCGAGCAGTACGGCGGCCTGTTCCCGTGCGTCGCCATGCTGCAGGCGCGTGCCGGCCCCGCTGGCCTGTACGCGGCCCAGCGTCTGGGCCAGACGCTGCGGCCCCGTGCCGGTGGGGGCTGCCATCAGCGGCCTGAGGCTGCGCCGGGCCGGCTGCATCTGCCAGCGGGGGGGCAGTATGGCGTCGTCCGCCCCGGTGTCCGGGTGTTGATCGTCAAGGTGAACATGGCGGATCTGGCCGCGCCGAGCAGATTCGTGGGCGTGCGGCACCCGCAGTCCGATGCCTGGCGACACGATCAGCACGGCCCGTCCCGACACGCGAAAACGTCGCCGTGCCCCGCGTGGCAGGGCCTGCTGGACCAGCCACGCGCCGTCGGTGGTCGAATCCCGTTCCACCTGAACCACATCCGCGATCAGCGGCACCGACAGGGCATGTGCCACCAAGTAAGGCAGCAGCCCCGAGGCGCCCAGGTGTTCTTCGGTTCGCGATCCGGCGAGGATCAGGGATGATGACGCCTTCAGATACGTGACCAGGCGCGCGGCGTGCATCCAGTCGGTGGGCGGCAGACCGGGTACATCGGCCCATTGCGCACCGGTTTCCTGCGCCCTGGGGCATCTCATGGATTCTGACGCGGGCGCAAAGCGCTCGGCCGGGCCTGTTTGCGGGAAGGATGCCTCCATTGCCCTCGATCCCGGGTCGTCAGATGGCATGGTCTCGGGCTGGAGCACGGTGATGCTTCGGGCGCCGATGGCGAGGTAGGCGCGGGCCACGGCGGCACTCATCTCGCCGGTCGCCAGCAGTTCCGAGCCTGCATCCAGTTTCAGGGCCAGGGCTGCGGCCAGTGCGTCGGCCGGGTCGCGCGTGAGACGCCCACTGACGACGTCCTGGCGCATGCTGACGAGGGCCACCACGTCGGTGGATGGGTTCATGATGAGGCTCCTTTGCCAGGGCTTTCGGACGCGGCTCTTGCCTGTTGCACCAGCTCCAGCAGCGCACCCATGATGGCCTGGGCATCGCCGATCAGTGCCAGCTCCGCGCGTTGCACCATCGGTGCGGACGCATCGGTGTTCACCGCCATCACGTGACGGCAGGACTGCATGCCCTGGAGATGCTGCACCGCCCCGGAAATGCCGATGGCGAGGTAGCCGCGCGCCGTGACCGTGCGCCCGGAGGCACCGACCTGGCGCGTGCGCGGAAAGTGCCCTTCGTCCACCGCCACTCGCGAGGCCCCAACGGCAGCCCCCAGTGCCCTGGCCAGGGTCTCGAAGAGGGGCACGTCCTTCACGCCATGCCCCGCTGCGAGAATGAAATCGGCCTCTTCCAGCGGCACCTCGGCGCTGTCGGCCTCGATGTCTTCCAGCCATTCGACCCCGGCGGGTGCAGGCAACGCGCCACCCCCGCCTGTCAGGGAGGATTTCAACACCTTCCCCTGCCCCAGAAAGGGCAGGCGCGTATCGGCCACGCCCCGGGCCAGCAACATCAGCCAGGGCATGGGCATGACGATGTCCGCTGCGCGGGAGGCCCGCAGGCGCGCCTCGCCACGGTGGATTTCGATCACCCGGGTGGCCACGTCCCGGCCCTGCCCCAGCGCCATCACGGCCAAGTGACGGCCGAGTTCCGCGTCGAAACCGCGATCCGGGATGAAGACGTGACGCGGCTGCAGCTGTGTCAGCCGTTCATGCAGTTGACAGACACGTGCCAGGGGTGTGAGCTGCTCGAGTCCGTGCAGGATTTCCACCCGGTCCGCCCCCAGGCTGGCGAAGTCCTCTTCGACATCGCCCAGGCACAGCAGCACCACGCCCTCATCGGGCCGGGCGAGCATGGCGGCCGCGGCCAGGGCTTCACGTGCCGCCGTGTCCAGGCCGCCTGCATCCACCTGGCTGATGACGACCAGGCATTCCCGGAAATCGCCCTGAAGGCGCAACCTGCGTTCTGGCAGTGCCAGCGCATGCGGCTGCTGATGGGGCGCCCTTGCATCCACTTCGGGGGCATCCACGTCCATGCGGCGGCGTCCATGTCTGGAAAGCAGGGTCTGGCGCCTACGGGTGCGGCGGGGGATGCCGGCGGCATCACGGCAGTGTTCGCCGGGATTTTCATTGAAGGTCATGGCGCCACTCCCAAGGCTTCGCCCACGATTTCGGCCACGTCCAGCACCTGCGGCCGTGGGCCGGTGACGCCTTCGAGCATGACCGCGCATTGCGGGCAGGCCACAGCCACCAGCGTGGCGCCGGTGGCGCGCGCATCCTCGATGCGGATGTCCGGAATGCGGCGTTCGCCGGGAATATCCGTCAGCGGGGCGCCTCCACCCCCACCGCAGCAGCGTGAGCTGCGACCATGACGACCCATCTCGACGATCTCGATACCCACCCGGCCCAGCGCCTGACGCGGTGCTTCCACCTGCCCGTTGTAGCGCCCCAGGTAACAGGGGTCGTGGTAGGTGATCTTCAGCGCGTTCCGGGCGACCCCGCTGGACTGCCCCTCCGGCACCAGGGCGCCGGCATTCAGCAGCTCTGCCAGCAGTTCGCTGTGATGCCAGACCTTCAGGTTTTCGCCGAAGCGCGAATCGAGCACCGGATACTCGTTGCGCAGGGCATGCAGCACGTGCGGATCGGCGGTGACGATGTTCAAGGTCCGGTTTGGGGGACGCACCGCATCGATGCGCTTCATCAGCTGTCGCGCCAGCACCTGGAAGGTGGCCTCGTCGCCCAGCCGCCGCGCCACGTCGCCGGTGTCGGATTCACCATCGTCCGGCCCAGTGCCCCCCAGCACCGACAGGGTGATGCCGGCCCGCGCCAGCGTCTTGACGAGGATGCGCAAGGTACGCTGGGCGCGCAGGTCGAAGGCGCTTTCGCCAGCGATCAGCAGCCACGGGGTGTTCTGCCCCGGCGTCAGCACGCGCAGGGGCAGATCGGTGGCCCACTGGTAGCGTTCATGCAGCGGCTGGCGACTCTGGGTGTCGGTGTCTCGCAGGGCGGCCAGCACATCCTGGCCCTTGCCCGGCACCTCCCCCCCCACGAGGCAGAGGTACCGGCGCATGCCGACCACCGTATCCACATGTTCGATCATCATCGGGCAGGCTTGCACACATGCTCGGCAGGTCGTGCAGCTCCACAGCGTTTCGGCGCGGATCATGTCGGGTACCAGCGCGTCGTCCGGGTTGCCGCGCAGTCCCATGTCCACACCGGGATGCGGTTTTCCCCGATAGCTGCTGCCGTCACCCGAACTCATGGCCGTGACCAGATCCTGGATCAGCTTCTTGGGGTTGAGCGGCTGGCCGGCGGCATAGGCGGGGCAGGCTTCCTGGCACTTGCCGCATTGCACGCAGGCGTCGAAGGAGAGCATGCGGTTCCAGGCAAAGTCACGGACACGGCCCTGCCCATATTCATGCTGCTCCAGGGCCAGCGGCTCCAGGCTGGTGAAGTCCCGCACGGTGCCCGGCCCCACCGGTTCCGGCCCCGTGAAGAAACGTGCCGGGCGGGGATGGAAGCCCAGGTGCAGCAGACCGGCCACGGCATGCTTCATGGGGCCGGCCAATCCGATGCCCAGGGTCAGCTCCGCCGCGCCGACCAGTACCGCCAGGGCCACGATCAGGGCGATGCCGGTGGCGAGACCCGACGGCAGTGCCATCAGATCCTCCGGGCCACCCAGGCCAAGTGCGCCCAGCCCGAACAAGCCCAAGGCGCCCACACCCAAGGTCCAGGGCAGGCGATCCCAGGGGCCGCTGGACAGCCGCTGCCGGATCTCGGCCCTACGGCGGCGGCGCGCCATCGCCAACGCGCCACAGAGCATCGCGGCTGCCGCCAGCACCAGCAGGAGATCCAACAGCGGCCAGCGCAGACGCAGACCCTCGTTGAGCCCCACCAGCGCCAGACAGGCTACCGCGCCCCCGGCCACGGCCACGTGTGCGCGCGCCACCGCCGGCTCCCGTGCGACCACATCATGCAGATCCCTGAAGTAGCGGCGCGGCACCGACAGCAGTCCGGCGAGGCTGACCTGGGCCGGCTGACCGCGTTGCCAGAGACGCGCCCGCCGGAGCAGACCGACGGCCAGCAAGCCCACGCCCAGCCAGAAGATCAGCATGATGGCATCGTGCAAGTCCATGATCGTGCCTCAGAAATCCTTGCACAGGCGAAGGGCGTCGAACAGGGCGCCGTGGATGTTGTGCATGGAGATGCAGTCGCCCACGCGGAACAGGGCAAAGCGTCCATTTCCCAGGGGGGAGGCCAGCACGGGCTGGGGACGGTAGTTCCACAGCGCGTCGGTGTCCGTCTGGCCATGATTGACCGACTGCGGCTTCAGCGCCCAGTACAGGGATTCATCCGGGCGCACACCGTTTTCGATCACGACCTGATCGACGACACGCTCTTCCAGCGCCTCGGTGTATTCGTTGCGCAGCACCGCCACTCGCCTGCCGTCTTCCTCATAGACCTCGTCCAGCCAGAAGTTCGGGGTCATGACCACGCCGTTGCGGTAGAGCGAACGGTAGAAGATCGGGAAGGTGGTGCCGCCCGCATCCTCCGCCACTTTGGTGTCCGGGGTGACGATCTCGACCGCATGCCCCCGTTCGGCCAGATAATCGGCCACGCTGGCCCCCGCTTGGGTGGAGATGCCGTCATAGACGAGCACCGTGCCCTGCGGCTGCACCCGACCGGAGAGGATGTCCCAGCTGCTGACGGCCAGACCCCGATCGACCCCCCAGGCACTGACCTGATCGGTGAAGGGCACTCCACCGGTCGCCAGCACGACGATGTCCGGCTGCTCGGCCAGGATGTCTTCCTCCGTGGCGCGGGTGTTCATGCGGCGCTCCACGCCCAGGCGCTGCGTTTCCATGTCCAGCCAGCGCACGATGCCTGCCATCTGGTCGCGCCGAGGAGCCTTCGCCGCCAGATTGATCTGGCCACCCACCCTGTCCTGCGCCTCGAACAGCAGCACGTCGTGGCCCCGTTCGCGGCTGACGCGAGCCGCCTCCAGGCCAGCCGGGCCGGCGCCCACGACCACGACCCGGCGTCGCTGCCCCTGGCTGCGGGGCACGACATGCGGCAGGTGCGCCTCGCGGCTGGTGGCGGCGTTCTGCACGCACAGCACGTCCATGCCCGTGTAATTGCGATTGATACAGAAATTGGCTCCCACGCACTGGCGGATCTGGTCTTCGCGCCCATCGCGGATCTTCATGACGAGATGGGGGTCGGCAATGTGGGCACGCGTCATGCCCACCATGTCCACCCAGCCGTTGGCGAGGGCGCGTTCCGCCTGACGCGCGTCGCGGATGCCCTGCGCGTGCAGCACCGGCACATTCACCACGCGCTTGATACCGGCCGCCACCGCGACGAAGGGCTCGGGCGGCATTTCCATCGGCGGCATGCAGTTGGCCAGCAGGTTGTGCGTGTCTGCCCCCGAACCGATCACGTCGATGAAGTCGATCAGGCCCGATTCGCTCATGGCCTGGGCGATGTCCTGCAGGGATAGCGGGTCCAGACCGTCCTCGTTGTATTCGTCCCCGCACATGCGGATGCCGACACAGAAATCCCGGCCCACCTCCTCGCGGATGGCCTCGAAGACCTCCATGCCGAAGCGCATGCGGTTTTCCAGTGAGCCGCCGTATTCGTCGGTGCGGTGGTTGGTGCGCGGGCTCCAGAACTGATCGACCAGATGTTGGTGCGCCGCCGAGATCTCGATGCCGTCCATGCCCGCCGCCTTCACGCGGGCAGCAGCCCTGGCGTACTCCTTCACGATGCGACGGATCTCTTCCACCTCGATGGTCTTGGCGTTGCCACGGTGAACGGGCTCGCGCACACCCGAAGGCGACAGCAGGTGCGGCCAGTCATAGCCGTGCCAAGAGCTGCGTCGCCCCATGTGTGTCGCCTGGATCATGATCCTGGCCCCATGCCGGTGCATGACCTCGGCCAGTTCAGCCAAGCCATCCATGACCTCGTCGCGGGACAGATTGACCGAACTCCACCAGCTGCTGGGGCTGCTGCGCGATACCGAGCTGGAGCCGCCACAGATGGCCAAGCCGATGCCGCCCCTGGCCTTCTCCTCGTAATAGCGGATGTAGCGTTCACCCGGTGCCCCATTGACCGCGTAGACTTCCGCATGCCCCGTGCTGAGCACGCGATTGCGGACCACGACCTGATTGAGGGTGATGGGCTGAAAAAGATGGGGATAGGAGGACATGGTCACCCCTTGCTGCGTATTGCGTGAAACCGGCTCGTGTCCAGGCGTTTTGCGGGACCCGGAGCGGAAATCCTGCCGGCCTGTGCCGAAGACATGAATGCCACGAGGCCATGAGGCCGCGCTGGAGGTCAGTGCGTTCGCCCTGTTGGTGATGACGAGACAGAAGCACGGGTGCGTGCGGAATCCACGCGAGGGAACGGAATAACGTAACCGGCCATCGAACAGTCTCCTTTGGTCGATGTGGTTATTGATGTGGACGATGGATCGGCGACTTGTCTGAGCGCGATGGCTGGCGCCTGCCGGGCGCCTCTCTGACCTGGGTCGGCGCAGTTCGATGATTCCTCGTCAGTGCTCTCCCCGCAGCAGGGAGATTGCCTTGGAAACCATGATGCCATCACGGCTCACGCCGTGTGCAGATGGGAAAAACCCTATCAAGGATACTGGCAATAACAGAGCACAGCGCCATGAGAGTGTTCCTGTTTTTCGTCGAAATCTTGCATTGAACGAATAAACGGAACATACTCCAGTCATGCTTCCCGACACTCACACCCAGCGCGTCCTCGATCTGGCCAGCCAGAAGGGGCTGCTGCGCGCCAGCGATCTGGACACCATCGACGCTCCCCGGGTTGTCCTGACGCGTCTGATCGCCGCAGGCGTTCTGGAAAGGGTCGGACGCGGGCTGTACCGCCTGCCGGATGCACAGGGATCGGAATTCGAGAGTCTCGCGGCCATCGCCACCAAGGTACCACAGGCGGTGTTCTGTCTGCTCACGGCACTGCAATTCCATGAGCTGACCACGCAACTGCCTCGCCAGATCTGGATCGCCATGCCGCGCGGCAGCCACGTACCCCGGATCGACTATCCGCCGATCAAGATGGTTCAGATGACCGGCGACATCTACACGGCAGGCGTCGAGGAACACCTGCGCGACGGCGTAAAACTGCGGGTCTTCGGTGTCGCCAAGACGGTCGTGGACTGCTTCAAGCACCGCAACAAAATCGGTCTGGACGTGGCACTGGAGGCGCTGAAGGACGCACGTGCCAAGCACAAGGCACCGGCAGACGAGCTGTGGCGTTATGCCAAGATCTGCCGAGTGGCCAACGTGATGCGCCCCTATCTGGAAGCCGTCGAATGAACAACGTCGCGGCTTCCGTGCGTGCCCGCCTGCTCAACGTTGCCAAGACGCAGGGCGTGGACTTCAATCAGGTGCTGGTGCGTTTCGCGCTGGAGCGCATCCTCTACCGCCCCCGCACGTCGTGCTCAGTCCAGCACCCGCCACTGCCCAGGCTGCAAGCCATCCAGACGATACGGGCCGATCGCCACCCGCACCAGCCGCAGCGTCGGCAGGCCGACTGCCGCCGTCATCCGCCGCACCTGCCGGTTGCGCCCCTCGCGCAGCACGATTTCCAGCCAGGCGTCGGGCACCGTCTTGCGAAAGCGCACCGGCGGATCGCGCTGCCACAGAACGGGAGGCTCGATGGCGCGCACCCCGGCCGGCAGCGTCGGCCCGTCCTTCAACAGCACGCCCCGACGCAGCTGCGCCAGTTGCTCCTCCTCGGGCTGGCCCTCCACCTGCACCCAGTAGGTCTTGGCTGCCTTGTGGCGGGGATGGGTCAGACGCTGGCTCAGCCGCCCATCATCGGTCAGCAGCAGAAGCCCTTCGGAATCATGGTCCAGCCGCCCGGCCGGATACACCGCTGCAGGCAGCCCGAACCCGGCCAGCGTCCGTCGCGGCGGCTCGCTGCGATCGGTGAACTGGCACAGCACGTCGAAGGGCTTGTTGAAGGCGATCAGCATGAGGGCCGGATGCGGGGGCCGCAAACAAAAACGCCCAACCGGCTGGCCCTGCCTCAGCGTCCCGCTACGAGGGGAGCATGAGCATCGGGCCCGGATTGGGCGTGGAAGAAGTTGGTGGAGACGAGGAGGATCGAACTCCCGACCTTCGCATTGCGAACGCGACGCTCTCCCAGCTGAGCTACGTCCCCAACAGCCGTGATGTTAACACCGTCTGGCCGTACCGGGGCAAGCGCCCGGCCCCGGAATGTTGCAGACAGGGAGAGCCCGGCCCGCGCCCCGGGACGGACGGCGTGGCTTGACACCCGAACGGAGGGCAGCCCGCGTGGCACCCGCGGGTGCGGGACGAAGCGATGCTCACATCGATCATCAGCAAATGTCCGCTTTCAGTAGCGCCCGCCGGTGCGGGACGAGCGAGACCGGAATACCCTCATCCTCCTCCCGACCCCCGTGATGCCCGCCGGAGTGGGACGAAGCCCTGCCGAAGGCCAGCCCTGAAGCCAGCCGGAAATCCGGATGCCGGTCCAGCCAGCGCTCATCGCAGCGCAGCATCGAAAATGCCGGATACGGATATCGCAGAAAAAAGGAACATCGACACGCCGACAAAGCGGATACCGGAGGCGCTCGGGCGAAGCTGTTCAGACGCTGTTCGGTGCGGCGCACGGAGAGCAGATCCGGGGCGCAATCCACGGATCGAAAGGCGCCTAAAGAAAAGGCGCACCTGATATCAGGTGCGCCTTAATGACGGCAGCATGGCTGCCTCTCC
>JBHADS010000095.1:0-2858 GCA_041855185.1 Lautropia sp.
GGCCACAGGAGCCCGGCGGCTCCCGGGCATGGGCTCCTCCCTGTCCGCTTATATTGCGCGGCGCCTGCCCCATGCCCTGATCCTGTCGCTCGTGACGCTGGGGGCGGGCTGTTCGGCGGCGGGCGATGTCCGGGAGGGGGGCGCCCGGCTGGGCGAGCTGCCGCTGAATCCCGAGCTGCGTGCCGAGGAGGCGGCGAACCAGCTGTGCAGCGCCATCTGGCGCCAACGGGGCCAGGCGCGGCATGCGTCGAGCGAGCCGCAGAGTGCCCGCAGCAACGATGCCGTTCCGCCGCTGCCCCGGCCGAAGAAGGGCGAGGCGCAGCGCGACCCGGTCTATGGCGCATGTGTGGTGCGCCTCACCGACCATCGGGAGGAGGCACCGAAGACCTTTGCCCGCCACGACTATTCGCGCCGGCAGGCTTTCAACGCCGACAGCAGCCGGGTGCTGATCTCGTCCTTCGATGGCACCTGGCATCTCTACGATGCCAATACCCTGGAGTGGCTGAAGCAGCTCGATGACCCGGTCGGGGATGCCGAACTGCAGTGGCATCCCACCGATCCGCAGCTGGTCTACTTCCAGCCGCCCAATGGCATCGACATGAGCCTGTACGAGCTGAATGTCGAAACCGAGGACAGCCGCAAGGTGGCGGACTTCTCGCGCCGCCTGAAAGCCATCTGGCCCAAGGCCAACAGCGCATGGACCCGTGCCGAAGGCTCACCCTCGGCCGATGGCCGCTACTGGTGCTTCATGGTCGACGATGCGCAGTGGAATTCGCTGGGGGTGTTCACCTGGGACATGAAGACCGACCAGATTCTCGGCACGATGAGCACGCATGGCGACCGGCCGGATCACGTCAGCATGAGTCCGGGGGGATCGCGCTGCGTGGTCTCGGGTGATACGCCGGGCACGGGCACCCGGGCCTGGAGCCTGGACTTCAAGCGCTCGACGCAGCTGCATCACAAGTCCGAGCACTCCGACCTGGCTTTCGATGCTCAGGGGCGCGAGGTCTATGTCTCGGTCGACTATCAGAGCAAGGACGGCGATGTCTTCATGGTCGATCTGGAGACCGGCAAGCGCACCATCCTGTTCAAGACCTACCTCGACAACACCGCCACGGCAATGCATTTTTCGGGGCGTGCCTTCGGTCGGCCGGGCTGGGTGCTGGTCTCGACCTATGCGCGCGAGGGTGAACGCCTGTGGTTGCATGAAAAACTCATGGCGCTCAGTCTGGAGCCGAACCCTTCGATCCGCGGGCTCGGCTACCATCATGTTCAGTTCAACGGTTACTGGACCGAACCCCAGGCGACGGTCAATCGCGACTTCACGCGGGTGCTCTTCAATTCCAACTGGGGCTCGCGCAGTGATCTGGACATCGACAGCTACATGATCGTCTTGCCCCGGGATACCCTGAAATGAATGCCCCTGCCTGCCCCCTGTGTCTGCCTCCGACCGAACCTCTGCTGTGGTCGAATGCGCGTCTGCGCATCATCCGGGTGACGGGGGAGCCGGGGCAGCACGCCTACTTCCGGGTCATCTGGCGTGAGCACCGGGCGGAAATGAGTGATCTGTCCGAGGCGGATCGGCAGTATCTGTGGCAGGTGCTCGCGGTGCTGGAGCAGGGGATGCGCCAGTTTCTGTCGCCCGACAAGATCAATCTGGCCAGCTTCGGCAATCAGGTGCCGCACCTGCACTGGCATGTCATCGGGCGCTGGGCGGATGATCCGCAGTTCCCCGGTTCGGTCTGGTCGCCGGCGCTTCGGCCGGCCGACAATGCGGCCCTGCAGGCCGTGGCCGAGCGGGTGGAGGCCGCTCTGCCCGCCCTGCAGCAGTGGCTGGGCTATCAGCTGGCTGCCGTCATGCAGCGATAGAGCAGCGGGCCGTCGACCACGGCGTCGACACCGCCGCTGGCTTCCAGCGCGGACAGAATCGCTTCGTTGCGCTTGGTGTGCCACGAGAAGCCCTTCTGCCCGCTGACCAGGCTGTCGCCGCCCACATAGCGCGAGCCGGAGGCCGAGGGCGCCTCGCGCAGCGTGAAGGTCTTGCCGCCCAGGGTCAGGCGGACCGAGGCTTCGCCGGCTTCCTGTTCGTTCGGGATGTGATAGGCGGCCACGACCCGCTCGGTGCGGGTCAGGCCCAGCGCCTGGGCTTCCTTGGTCGGCACGCAATTCAGGGTTTCGGTGACGACGGAATGATGACCGCTGCCGGAGGCGGTGGTCACGGCTTCGGCGCCGCTGGCCGCCTGCGTCTGCAGAGCGCCGCTCTGGGCCTGGGCCTTGGCGCCGGCTTCGACGGCGGCGCTTTCATCGTTCGCGGGCAGAGTGCTGCAGGCCGCCAGCAGCAGACCGAGCGCCAGTGCGCCGGATGCAGAGACAAGACGGTGATGCGTGCGGGTTTTGGACATGGATGGCTCCAGAAAAACGACGATCCGTGGCGGCGACTCGAGCGCCGAGGTCTTGGGCGTCGATGCAAGAACGAGTTTTTGCGAGGGCAGAGGGTTGGATCGGTTACTATCGCCGGGTGGCGGCCAGCCCTCTGTCTGTTGCGCCACAGTATGCCAAAAGTGTCGTCAAACGCAGTCTCCAATACCGTGACCATGGCTGGTTTAGATGTAAATACACCAAACCCGGTGCGCTTCGTGGTGCACCAGCGTTCGCGCGAGTTGGAAGTCGAATTCGACGAGGGCAGTGTCTTTCGCTTCAGCTTCGAGTTCCTGCGCGTGCACTCCCCCTCGGCCGAGGTGCAGGGCCACGGGCCCGATCAGGCCGTGCTGCAGACGGGCAAGCAGGACGTGCTGCTCGAGACGCTCGAACCGGTCGGCCATTACGCCGTGCGACCGGTGTTCAGCGACGGGCATGAC
>JBHADS010000096.1:0-2717 GCA_041855185.1 Lautropia sp.
CCCAGCTCGCTGAGCATCAGCTTGGCCAGCGCCCGGCTGTCGCGGATCTGCGAGGTGGTGTAGAGATCCATCAGCAGATTGGCGGTCTCGGGCAGGCTGGTCTTGATGTTGATGCCGCCGATCAGATCCGAATTGTTCTCGCGCTTAGCCAGCCATTTGGCGCCCAGGCTGCTGGCGCCGGTACTGGACAGCACATACACCGAGGAGCCGCGCGCCTCGGGCTTGATGAAGGCGTCGGCGTGGATCGACACGAAGAGGTCGGCGCGCACGCCACGGGCCTTGGAGACCCGTTTGGCCAGCGGTACGAAATAATCGGCGTCGCGGGTCATCACCACCCGCAGATTCTCTTCCTTGGCCAGTAGCTGACGGACCCGTTTGCCCACGGCCAGCACCACGTCCTTCTCGTAGGTGCCCTTGGGGCCGATCGCGCCCGGATCTTCACCACCGTGGCCCGGATCGAGCACCACGGTGAAGGTGCGGGTGGCCTCGGCCGGCGAGGGCTTGCGCGTCTGCTTCTGGCCCTGCTTGCGGGGCGTTGTCTTGGCATCACCCTGCTTGACGGGCGCCTGTGCCAGCTGGCCCGCACGCGCATCCTGCTGGGCGATCAGCTGCTCCAGCGCGTCGTAGGGGGTCTTGGGGTAGAAGTCCAGCACCAGTCGGTGCTGGTAGTTGCCGGTTGGCTTCAGCGTGAAGACCTGCGGGTCGACCGGCTGCTTCAGGTCGAAGACGATCCGCATCGTCTCGGGCGTGAACTGGCCGATCCGAACCTGCCGGATATAGGGGTCGCTGATCGAGACCTTGCTGAGCAGCTCACGCACCTTGGATTCGACCTGCAGACCATTGAGGTCGATCATTACCCGGTGCGGGTTGTCGATCATCCGGGCCTTGAAGGGCACCATCGCGCCCAGCTCGAGCGTGACCCGGGTGTACTCCTTCGAGGGCCAGACACGCACGGCGGCAATGGCCGAGCCGGCCGCACCGTTGGCGCCCGTGCCATTGCCGCGCGCCGGCGCGCCGACGGCCTGCAGCGGCAGCAGCAGGGGCGAAGTCAGCCCCAGCTTCAGGAGGCTGCGTCGTCGTGGGCGAGGCATGTGGCGAGTGTGCTCAGGCATTGGTTTCCGGGTGTGCTGAAAGCATGGGCAACGAGTTCACGGGTCTGGCCGTCGTCGCTCAGCCGGAGCTGGATGTCCAGATCGGCCGTCGGCATGGCACCCTGCGCCTTGTCCGGCCACTCGACCAGCATCAGGCCGGGGCCGGCAACGATATCGTCAAACCCTGCGTCAAACCATTGGTCCGGCGAGGAGAATCTATATAAATCAAAGTGGTAGGCTGGGAACTTGGGGAGATTATAAAATTCCACCAGGGGGAAGGTGGGACTCTTGATCCGACCTTCGACACCCATTGCCCGAAGAACGGCGCGCGCCAGTGTCGTTTTGCCGGCACCCAGATCACCCTGCAACGTGATCACAAATGCTTGTTTGCCAAGGTTTTGTTCCGACAGCGCCACAGCCAGCGCGCGTCCCCAGCGCTCGGTTTGCCGTTCGTCGGCGAGTGGGTAGTGTTGCAATTCAGAACCTTTTACCGTTGTTTTTTTACCATTTTGCTTGTCAACGACCGGATGTATGGCACCGGGGTGCTCAATTGTGCCGTGCTTTGCGTCTGTCTGCCGACAAAGCCGGTGCGCTCGGGGTGCTTGGCGGACGCGGGCGTCTTTCGTGCTTTCATCGGCGTCTGCCCGGGCTGGCGGATGGGTGGGCGGACGGGCAGTGAACAACGGGCTTCGATCGGACGATGAGTGCTTTGGCGGGGAGTTCAGCAGCGGATGAGGCAGGGGGAGGGCAGGCCGTCGAGATGGCCGGGCGCCTGAGCGCCGCCCAGTCCTCGATCCAGGCGTTCTGCGATGCGCTGTGGCTGGAGGATGGGCTGTCGGCCAATACGCTGCTGGCCTATCGGCGTGATCTGGGGCAGCTCGCGCGCTGGCTGGCGCTGCCCAGCCGCGCCGTGTTGCTCGAAGAAGCCTCCGAGGCCGATCTGCTCGGCTACATGGCGCATTCGCAGGGGCGGGCCAAACCCAGCTCGGGCAACCGCCGCCTGACGGTGATCCGCCGCTATTACCGCTATCTGCTGCGCGAGCACCGGCGCAGCGATGATCCGACGCTGCGGATCAAGGCGATGCGCCAGCCGGCGCGCTTCCCGTCCGCGCTGTCCGAGGCACAGGTCGAGGCGCTGCTGGCCGCTCCCGATGTCGACACGGCGCTGGGTCTGCGCGATCGGGCGATGCTCGAAGTGCTCTATGCCACGGGCCTGCGGGTGTCGGAGCTGGTGTCGCTCGAACTGCTCAATGTCTCGATGGTCGACAGCCTGGTCCGGGTGATGGGCAAGGGCTCCAAGGAACGTCTGGTTCCACTGGGCGAGGAGGCGCGGGGGTGGCTGGTGCGCTATCTGGCCGATGCGCGCCCCCAGTTGCTGGGCGGGCGGCAGTCGGATACGGTGTTCATCACGCAGCGGGCTGCCGGCATGACCCGTCAGATGTTCTGGTTCCTGATCCGCCGCTACGCACGTCAGGCCGACATTCGGGCGCCGCTGTCACCGCACACGCTGCGCCATGCCTTCGCCACCCACCTGCTGAATCATGGCGCCGATCTTCGGGCCGTGCAGATGCTGCTCGGCCACGCCGACATCTCCACCACGCAGATCTACACCCACGTGGCGCGTGC
>JBHADS010000097.1:0-5805 GCA_041855185.1 Lautropia sp.
TCAAGCGCCGTGGTGATGTCCGCCGCGCCAAGCTGTACTACCTGCGCAACCTGTCCGGCAAGAAGGCCCGCATCAAAGAGAAACTGCCGGCACGTACCCAGGCTGCCAAGGCTGCTGCCGAAGCCTGATCGCCTCCGGTGGCTGGCGCGTCCGCTTGGGGCGCGTCATGCGGGCGGCACCTGCCGCCCCGCACAGCGCCTTTCCGGCTCGGACAGGCGCAGCGGCGGGTGTGAGTCCCGGAACGAACACCGCGAACAGAGCGCAGCGGGACGATTCCGTTTCCCTGTCCCCGTCGAGGGCAAAGCTCAGGCATGGCACCTGTCTCGGCCGACCCCGACTGAATCATTGCTTTTTCTGCAGACGCCGACGTGTCTGTCCCGCCTTTCGATCCCGCCACAGCTCCTCTGCTGGACCCTGCGGATCAACCCTCCGAAAAACCTCTGCCGGCCGAGCGACTCGACCAGGACTGGTTGCGCGCGCGTTTTCTGAATCCTTCGCCCCCCGACTGGTTCTACGAGCCGGTGATGCGGCCGGTGTCGATCGCAGCCACAGGCACGACCCACGGTGTGCCCGCCGACGCGCCGTTGCCTGCGGGGGCGGCTGCGCTGCGCTGGCCCGCACGCGACGGCTGCGACCGGGGGGCTTCCGCGGTTCCCGCCGGGACGGGGTCGCCTCATCGGGCGGCGGCCGTGCTGTCCGAGGCAGAGCCGCCGGTCACCGAGGGGGGCTCATGGCAGCTGGGCGGTGGATGGGGCGTCGCGGCCTCGTCTCTGCCATCCGGGCCAGGTGCCCAGCCGGGCTTCGACCGTGATCTGCTGGAGTTGCCAGCGCGGCTGGTGCCTGCGGCGGTACTGGTGCCCTTGATTCCCTGCGCCGATGGCCTGGGCGTTCTGCTGACCGTGCGCAGCCGTCTGCTGCGCAAGCACCGGGGGCAGATCGCCTTTCCGGGCGGCAGAATCGATGCAGAGGATGCCTCGCCCGAGGCGGCGGCACTGCGCGAGGCGCACGAGGAAATCGGCCTGCCCAGCACGACGGTGGATGTGCTCGGGGGCTTGCCCTGGCATGAGACCGGCACGGGCTTTCAGGTGCGGCCGGTGGTGGGGTTGCTGGATGCGCAGGTTCGGCCCGAGCGCCTGGTGCTGGCGCAGGCCGAGGTCGAGGAGGTCTTCGTCGTGCCGCTGGCCTACCTGATGAACCCGGCCCACCATCAGCGTCGCCTGGGCCGCTGGTGGCAGGACGGGCAGGTGCTGTGCCGCACCTTCTACGCGATGCCCTGGCGCAGCCCGGCGGGCCGCGAGTATTTCATCTGGGGCGCCACCGCCGTGATGCTGCGCAATCTCTATCATTTTCTGGCAGCGGACTGAGGGCTGCAGGATCGGATGTCGGACGAGGGTTCCGAGTCTGATTCGATTCGGGCTTCTTGAGAGGGGGAATACGGCTCGGAGGGGCACTGACGGCTCCGAGCGCGTATCCAGACTCAGAGCGAGATCAGCGCTCCGCGGGCGGGCTCCGTCTGCCAGTAGAGCATGCCCTGCGCGCCGGCGGCGCTGCGGTCGTCGGCAACATACAGACCACGAAACAGCGGTGCCTGGTCCAGCTTCCAGCGATCGGGCGCCTCCCAGATGGTGCAGCTCTGTCGTTTGACGCCGGGCAGCAGCTGATCGAGGCACAGGCGGAACTGATTGTTCTTGTAGCTGCCAAGCAGTCGCAGTCGTACCCGGTTGCCGCTGGAATCCTGCCACTGCTGCAGTGTCCGGCCCTTGGGCAGCGACACCCCATACCTCAGGGTCAGTGCCCGGCGGGTGCTCAGGGTCAGTGTTCGAGGGTTGCTGCCATCGAAGCCCTGCACTGTGAATCTGGCGCTCCTGCCCAGTGTCAGCAGCTGCTGGCCGCTACGGGGCTGGCCGCCTCCGGTGAACATATACTTGCCGTGAATGTATTGCGGCAGCGGGTCTGCGTCTGTCACTTGCCAGGAGGCTGGATACAGCCGCCCCGATCGGGGCTGCAGAGGCAGCAGGGCTCGCACCTGCAGAAAGCCGGGCAGGGCGTCTCCATAGGAGGAGTCGATGAAGACCGTGTGTTCGTGAAAGATCTGCTGGGAGGCATCGCCGGCCTCGGGCAGCAGTCCACTGGGCCAGCCGGAGAGAGATGGCAGATCGGTGCCGGCCAGGGGTTTGCCCCGAGGGCTGGCCGAATCCCAGGGCGAGGCATCCCATTCAAAATAGTGCTCGCCCATGTTGTCGCGGGTCCGCACGTGGCGCGTCAGTACGGTGGCGAGAAAATCGCCCCGCACCGTGATTGCATTGACCGGCGGGCGGGCAAAGTGCGGATGCTGGTCCGAGGACTGCCAGTATTGCTGGCCGCGCCTGGCGGTTCGCAGGCTGCGGTCGTCTGCGACGTAGAGTCCCTTGTACTGCAGGGGGGCGTCAGCGGTCCAGCCAGTGGGAATCTGCCAGATCGTGCAGCTCAGACGCTTGACGGTGCTCAGTTGCTGATCCAGGCAAAGTCGGACCTGGCTTGGGGTGGCGCCAGCCAGCACTTTCAGCGTCAGGGTATTGCCATTGCTGTCGCTCCAGCTGTGCACGGGCTGCTGGAAAGGAATGCGCTGGCCGGTGCGGATGACCGTTTCCCGTGGGGCCTTCAGCTGCAGTCGGGGGCTGGCCGCGGCATCGGGGGCATAGCGATTCTTCTGAATGCCGACGCTCGCCCGGGTGCCGAGCGTGAGTCGGGTACTGGAGGCAGCCTGAGCATCGCTGGGTTTGTATTGAAGGCCCAGGCTGCTGGGTGAGTACAGGCCCGGGATCGGCAGCTTCAGATCGATCTGCGCATCGGTAGAGCTGAAGTTGAAACTCGGGGGCCGGGTATCACGGCCATACCAGGTGCCAAAGCGCAGCAGGTAGTTGGCACCGCCGCCAGCTGCCGGGCTGAGGTCATGTCCGCCGTGGAGCAACGGTGTGCTGCGCAGTGCGGCAGTATTGATGCTGCCCCCCGGGCCAGCACCGTTCCAGGGGTAGGCTGGATAGGCGTAGAACTCGTCGACCCAACCATTGCCGGTCGTGTTGTGGCTCAGCAGCGTGGCCAACAGTTCTCCGCTGATGCTGCTGGCATCGCGTGCGGGCACCTTGGTGTCCATGTCTGTCTGGCCGGATGGTGCATCGCCGTTCAGGCTTGTCTGCACGGCCGTGGCAGGGGCTTCTGCCGATGCTTCTGGCACGGGGTGAGGCCCGGATGTGTCGTTGCCCCCACCGCAGCCTGCCAGCATCAGTAGGCCGGACAGCATGATGGAATGGGGCGTGCCGGGGTCTTTCATCTCCTCTCCTTGATACGCACGTCGTCATCGCGCCGGCTCGGGTGGCGCCGCCCTGGGCTCATGGCACTGGAGCAGGCCCGTCCGACTGGGACGACCTGCTCCGAAGGTGCTGTGGATCCCGCATGCTCTGAGATCAGGGCACGCAGGACTGACAGGGAACGGCCCGGGCTCAGTGGGCCTTCGATCAGTACTCGGGGATACGCTCAGCACTGTCCGGCGACGTCTGCCAGTGCAGAATGCCGCTCTCGCCCACGGCACTGCGGTCGTCGGTGACGAAGATCCCCCGGAACAGCGGTTTGGCCGCATCCAGCTTCCATGGATCGGGCGCTTCCCAGATCGAGCACTGTGTCCGTTTGACAGCGGGCAGATCCAGGTTCAGGCACAGTCTGAACTGGTTGTCCTTGTAGCCCTCACGCAGCTGCAGCTGCACAGTGTTGCCTGCGGCGTTACGCCAGCGCTGCAGCACGAGACGTTTGGGCAGCGGCACGCCATAGCGCAATGACAGGGTCCGGTTCGAGTCGCTGAAGCTGATCGGGTTCTCCTGCCCGCCGATCTTGACCTCGGCATTGTTGGTCAACGTCAGCAGACGTTGACCGAGCCGCAGCTGCTGACCGGCACTGAACATATGCTTGGCGTGCATATAGGTGCCGAGCAGGTCGTCCTCCCCATCGAAATACCAGAGCTCGTCGTAGATTTTTCCGGTACGCGCCTGAAGCTTCAGCATTGCTTTCGTACTCGAGAAATTGGGCAGCGTGCTCGGATTCGCATGTTCCGAGTCGACGAAAACCTCAAGGGAGCTTCTGTAGCCCGGGTTGTCTGCGGTGGGGTAGCTTGCGGTGGGCAGACCGGAGAGCGGAGGCCGGATACCGAAGGGCAGCGGGTTGCCTTTCGGATTGTCAGAGTCCCAGGGAGCAGCATTCCAAGACGGGTATGTCGGCCCGAATTCGTCGCGTCTGGGAAGGTTCATCAGCAGTACGGCCGCGAGGAAATCGCCGCGCACGGTGTGACGGGTGATGGGGGCCGTCGGTGTCCGGGGATAATCGTAGGTGGACTGCCAGTACAGCTGGCCACTTTGGCCGGGCAGCGCGCTACGGTCATCCGTCACGTGCAGCCCTCGGTATCGGACGCCAGCGATTTGGGCCTGATCCGGGTCAAACTCGTTGGGGTCAACTTGGCTGGGCAGCTGCCAGAGCGTGCAGCTCAGGCGTTTGAGGGTGCTCAACTGGTGGTCGAGGCACAAACGGAACTGTGTTTTGTCGGCGCCGGGCAGCACCTTCAGCGTCACCGTATTGCCGTTGGCATCACGCCAGCTTTGCAGAGCCTGTCCGAGGGGGATGTATTCGCCCACCTTCAGTACACGCGCCTGTTCTGCGGTGAGTTGCACCTGGGCGCTGGGTTGGGCCGCCGGGTCATAGCGTCCACTGCGGGTGCCGACGGAGGCGCTGGTACCGATGGTGATCAGGGTCGAGCCCTCTGGAAGCGGCCGGAACTGGGCTGCGAACTGTAATCCCATCGGCGAAGGATAATAGTAGCCTCCGGCGGGCATCGTCAGATCGATCCGGGTGTCGGCCGAGGTGAAATCGAATGCGGGAGCCCCCTGGTCAAGCCCATACCAGGAGCCGAAACGGAATACGAAATGCGTTTTGTGACCGGGTTCGACTGGAGCGAATACCTGCCCACCGTAGAGAACCGGGGTTCTTGCCAGTGCCGAGGTATTGACCGCACCACCCGGCCCGGGGCCATTCCATGGGTAGGCCGGAAATGCGTAGAACTCGTCCACCCAACCATTGCCGGTGGTGTTGTGCTGCAGCAGCTCGGCGATCAGTTGAGCGCTGATACCGGCGCCATCGACGATGGCTTTGCTGCTGCGAGTGGTGCTCGTGTCGGTGGGGGGGCCAGCCGTTGCCGATGGATCGTTTTCGGCGGCCAGTGATTTGGGGTCTGCGCCGGAGGATGAATCACTGCCGCTGCCGCAACCAGCCAAAAGCAGCAGGCATAGCAGCGACGCGTGCAGTTGCTTGCCGGAACTGTTCATTTCTCTTTCTCCATGATCGAGTCATATATCCGCCCGGTACGGGCAAACAGATCCGGCGGAGCGCTGTCACGTGGAACAGGACGCCCGGACAAACGCGTGGGCTCGAGTGGAGGCAATCTTGTCTCGAGAGGCTACCGGGCATCTGCTGTGCACTCGAGCGATCCAGACCGCGGGATGCCCATGAACTACTGTTTTGATGCCTTCCGCAAGACAAGACGCCGACGTTTAGCCAGCCAGACCTTTCTTGGATGTGTCCGGAACCCCTGTTTTTATACAAGCGGGTGACTTGGGCGGGGGCAGGAACACAACGCCTCCTCACTATAAGAGCAAAAATTCTTAAAATTTCACAAAGCCAACGCTTTAAGGGCGAAGTATGCAGAATATCGAATAAATTTACACGCGTAGCAAAATGTAGCGTTTTCTGAGGTTGGTATGCGTCAGCGGTAGCGCCGTCTCAGGA
>JBHADS010000098.1:0-5060 GCA_041855185.1 Lautropia sp.
GATGGCCGATGTCGCCCAGGCCGGCGGCGCCCAGCAGCGCGTCGGTGATGGCATGGGCCAGCACGTCGGCATCCGAATGTCCCGCCAGTCCCAACGGATGATCGATGTGCACACCGCCGATGATCAGCGGGCGCCCTTCCACCAGGACGTGCAGGTCATAGCCCTGGCCGATGCGAAAGGGCACGGCCACTGACGACGCAGCACCGCCGTCCCGCGCAGACTGCATGCCGCCCGCGCCCTGATCCACCCTGCCACCCGATGCTGCACTCATATTCACGCGCCTTCTCCCTGGCGCTGGTTCTGCGCCATCAATAGTCTCAACATGATCAAATCCTCCGGGGTGGTGATCTTCAGATTGCGGCGGGTGCCGCTGATCATCCGGGGCCGGCCCCCTTCGGCCTCTATCGCCCCGGCCTCGTCGGTGACGTTCGGGTGCGCGACCAGCGCCTTGCGCAAGGCCGCGAAACGGAATACCTGCGGCGTCTGCGCCAGCCACAGGCGGCTGCGATCGACCGTGCCCCCCGAGCGGTACTCGGCACTGGCAGCCAGCGAGGCACGGGTATCGATCCGCTTGACGGTATCGGTGACGGGCACGCAGAGCAGCGCCCCGCAGGGCTCGTGCTCCAGGTGGCAGGCCAGCCGGCGCAGACTGCCCGAATCCAGGCCCGGCCGGGCCGCATCGTGCACATAGATCCAGTCGCGGGCATCGACCAGCCCGCGCTGCGCCAGCGCCGTCAGCCCGTTGAGCACCGTGTCGCGCCGGCTCCCGCCCCCACGGCGGATCAGCAGCACCTTCGGATGCCGCAGCCCCGGCAGGCGCGGCGCGAACTCGTCGTCCGGCTGCACCACCACCGCCACCCTCGAGATCCACGGCTCGGCCAGAAACACCGAAACCGTCGCCTCGAGTACGGTTCGCCCGTGGCTCAGCTCCAGATACTGCTTGGGCACCTTGGCGCCGAAGCGGCTACCGCTGCCGGCTGCCGGGATCAGCACGAAATGACGGGACAGCGCCTCATGCGCCTCGGCCTCGGTCTGCACCTCCGCAGACACCGCCGCGCTTGCTGCCCGTGGGTTCAAATCTTTCCGCATCGTCCTGTCCGCCGGGCCATCCACCCAGCGGATAAAATACATCGATCACCACTGGCTCCCGGTCTCGCCTCTCGCCAGACCGGAACCCACCTTGTCCTGTTTGCCGTCGTCCAGACGGCCTCGAAGGCTCGTCCACCTTGCAATCTTCCAGTTACCGACTCCCTGCCGGCTTTGGCTCCTCGGATGCCTGGCTGCTGGCCAATCGGCTGCCGGCCAGCTCCGCGCCCACGTCATCACGTGAAAGGCAGAATGATACGCCCCCCATCGGCGAGAAGACCCGGATCATTGTATGCGCCCAGCCAGCCGACTGCAGCCGGCTGGCGGCAGAAATCGCCTGGTTCTCGCCCGGGCTGGCCATCGCCCAGTTTCCCGATTGGGAAACCCTGCCCTACGACCACCTGTCGCCGCATCAGGATCTGGTCTCGGAGCGGCTGTCGGCTCTGTACCGCTTGCAGCATCGGCAACTCGACCTGCTGCTGGTGGCAGCCAGCACCGCCTGTCATCGTCTGCCACCGCCGTCGTGGCTGGCCTCGCGCACCTTCGATTTCCGGCAGGGCATGAGGCTCGACGAGCAGGGTCTGAAATCGCAACTGACCCTGGCCGGCTACGAACACGTCGATCAGGTGCTGCGCCCCGGCGAATACTCGGTGCGCGGCGGATTGATCGACCTGTTTCCGATGGGCTCGCCCCTTCCCTACCGGCTGGATCTGTTCGACGACGAAGTCGAGAGCATCCGCACCTTCGATCCCGACAGCCAGCGCAGCCTCTACCCGGTCAAGACCGTCAAGCTGCTGCCCGGCCGGGAGTTTCCGCTCGACGAGGCCGCCCGCACCGCCTTCCGGGGCCGCTGGCGCGAACGCTTCGATGGCGACCCGTCCAAGGTCACGCTCTACCGCGACATCGGCAATGGCGTCGCCGCCAATGGCATCGAATACTATCTGCCGCTGTTCTTCGACGGCATGGCGACCCTCTTCGACTACCTGCCCGCCGACAGCGAGCTGATCCTGCACGGCGACATCGAGGCGCAGCTGCAGGCATTCCACGCCGACGCCCGTCAGCGCTTCGAGTTCATCGGCCACGATGCCGCCCGCCCGGCATTGCGCCCGGACGAGCTGTTCCTGAACGTCGAGCAGTTCTTCATCGGCACCCATCGCTTCGAGCGCCTGACGATCCCGGCCACCTCGCCGCAGGCGGCCGGCATCCAGCCCGGCAGCGATGCCGAAGGCCGTGCTCGCCGCAACGCCACGGCCGTGCCGGATGTCGCCATCAATCGTCGCCTGACCGACCCCGTCAACGCGCTACGGCTGCTGCTCGACACCCCGGCCCCCGTGCCGGGGGTCCGCGAGAAGCGCCTGATCCTGGCCGAATCCCTCGGCCGGCGCGAAACCCTGCAGGAACTGTTCCGCGAAGCGGGGCTGAAGCTGGCGCTGGCCGAGCACTGGCAGGACGCCCAGGCGCTGGAGGCCGACGCCGTGCTGACCGTCGGTCCCTTGCAGCGCGGCTTTCGGCTGCTGTCGGGCGAGCTGCTGCTGATCACCGAGAGCGAACTGTTCCCGGCCTTCGTGCGGCAGACCGGCCGAGGTCGCCATGCCCAGACCACCCAGGTCGACACCCTGATCCGGGATCTGTCCGAGCTGAAACCCGGCGATCCGGTCGTCCATGCCCAGCATGGCATCGGCCGCTACATGGGGCTGGTCAACATCGATCTCGGCGAGGGCACCACCGAGTTTCTGCACCTCAGCTACGCCAACGACGCCACCCTCTATGTGCCGGTGGCCATGCTGCACCTGATCGGCCGCTATACCGGCGCCTCGCCCGAGAACGCGCCGCTGCACACCCTGGGCTCGGGCCAATGGGACCGCGCCCGCCGCAAGGCCGCCGAGAAGGCCCGCGACACCGCGGTCGAACTGCTCGACCTCTACGCACGCCGCGCCGCCCGCCCCGGCCACGCCTTTGCCTTCGACGCCAACAGCTATGCCGCCTTCGCCGAAGGCTTCGGTTTCGAGGAAACCCCCGATCAGCTGGCGGCCATCCATGCCGTCATTCAGGATCTGACCGCCACCCGACCGATGGACCGGCTGGTCTGCGGCGATGTCGGCTTCGGCAAGACCGAAGTCGCCCTGCGCGCCGCCTTCGTCGCAGCAGCCTCCGGCCGACAGGTGGCGGTGCTGACCCCGACCACTCTGCTGGCCGAGCAGCATTACCAGACCTTCAAGGACCGCTTCTCCAGCTTTCCGCTGCAGGTGGCCGAACTGTCGCGCTTCGGCACGGCAAAATCCACCCGCAACACCCTCGAAGCGCTGGCCGAAGGCAAGATCGACGTGGTGATCGGCACCCACAAGCTGCTGTCCAAGGAAGTCCGCTTCAAGGATCTGGGGCTGGTGATCATCGACGAGGAACACCGCTTCGGCGTCCGCCAGAAAGAACAGCTGAAGAATCTGCGCGCCGAGATCGACGTGCTGACACTGACCGCCACCCCGATCCCGCGCACGCTGGCGATGAGCCTGGAAGGCATCCGCGACTTCTCCGTGATCGCCACCGCGCCGCAGAAACGGCTGGCGATCCGAACCTTCGTGCGCAAGGAAACCAACGGCACCATCCGCGAGGCAATGCTGCGCGAACTCAAGCGCGGTGGTCAGGTCTATTTCCTGCACAACGAGGTCGGCACCATCGAGAACCGCCGCCAGGCGCTGGCCGAGCTGGTGCCCGAGGCGCGCATCGAGATCGCCCACGGCCAGATGCCCGAGCGCCAGCTCGAACAGGTGATGCGGGACTTCCATCAGCAGCGCTTCAACGTCCTGCTGTGCACCACCATCATCGAGACCGGCATCGACGTGCCGACCGCCAACACCATCATCATGCACCGCGCCGACAAGTTCGGACTGGCCCAGCTGCATCAGCTGCGCGGCCGGGTCGGGCGCTCGCACCACCAGGCCTATGCCTACCTGCTGATCCCGGACGAGGAAGCCATCACCAAGGACGCCACCAAACGGCTGGAGGCCATTCAGATGATGGAGGAGCTGGGCTCGGGCTTCTACCTGTCGATGCACGACCTGGAAATCCGCGGCGCCGGCGAAGTGCTCGGCGACTCCCAGTCCGGCGAGATGCAGGAGGTCGGCTTCAGCCTCTATGCCGAGATGCTGCAACAGGCGGTCGAAGCGCTCAAATCCGGACGCGAGCCGGATCTGGCGGCCACCCTCGCCCACGTGCCTGAAATCAAGCTGCATGCCCCCGCCCTGCTGCCCGACGATTACTGCCCGGACGTGCACGAGCGGCTGATGCTCTACAAACGGCTCGCCAACGCCCGCGACACCGAGGCGCTGGGGCAATTGCGCGAAGAGCTGATCGACCGATTCGGCAAACTGCCCGAAGCCGGGCAGACGCTGATCGAAAGCCACCGCCTGCGCCTGATGGCCAGCGCCATCGGTCTGGCCAAGGTGGATGCCAGCGCGGAAGCGATCCTGCTGCACTTCGACCCGCAACCGATCACCCCGCCGACTCAGATCCTGGCCTTCGCCCAATCCCGCAAGGACACCAGCTTCGCCGGCCAGGACCGGCTGCGCATCAAGGCCGGCAACAGCGACACCGCCGAGCGCATCAAGCTCGTGCGCAGCGTGCTGCAGGCGCTGATGCCCCCCGCGCCACCCGCACCCACTGCCGCGGCGGGCAGGGGCGACGCCCCCGAGGCCAGCGCCCCCCGCCCGCTGTCGAAGCGCGCCCAGAAGAAGGCGGCCTACAAGGCCGGGCAGAAAGGCTGAGGGCGAAGCGCCGAAGCATCGACATACGCTGCGCGATCGGCCGCTAGCACCTGCACACATCGCACGCGCTTGCCGCGCCGACTGCGGCTCTGGACACCCTGCATTGATTTTCCGATCGTCGCTTGTTTCACTCCGTCTGGCACAGATCATGCATTTTGTTTGCATGTGATGCGTATCGTATTCAGCTCTGGCTGTGCAATCAGTCTGAAGTCC
>JBHADS010000099.1:0-2758 GCA_041855185.1 Lautropia sp.
AACCTGGTGCTGCTGCTGGCCGCGCTGCTGCCCACCGTGGCCCTGCTGCGCAAGCTGGCACCGCCCTACATCGCCCCGTTCCTGTACTGGCTGCTGGCGATGTATGCCTTCAACCAGGTGCCGGATGTCTTCCAGCCCGAGCCGGTGCTCGAACGGATCTTCTTCCAGGTTCAGATGGCGGCCACCATCGCCGTGCTGCTGTTCCTGCAGTTCCGCCGCAAGCGGGCGCTGGCGGCAGCTGCCGCCCAGGCCGCCGAGGAAGACGCCCCTGTCACCAGTGACAGCGAAGCGGAGGCCATCCAGGCAACGCAGCAAGCCGCGCCGGGCGATCGGCGCGAACGCTCCCTGCAGCTGACCGGCTACGTGATCTCGGCGCTCTTGATCGGCTGCGTGTTTTCGCTGCTGGCCGATTTCGCCGGCTTTACCCGGCTGGCACGCTTCACCAGCCAGGCCACCCTGAACTCGCTGTTCGCCGGCATGATCCTGTTCACCGGCGCCCAGGTCTGCAGCAGCCTGCTGCGACTGGCGATCCGGCTACGCCCGCTCAACCAGCTGAAGATGGTGGCCCGTGACGGCCCACTGATCGAACAGCGGATGACCCGGCTGACGGTCTGGCTCGCCGTGCTGATCTGGGTGCTCGCCTCCCTCGACCAGCTGATGCTGCTCAGCCAGATCGGCGACTGGCTGCGCAACTTCTTCACCACGCCGCTCGGCATCGGGCAGCTGAAGATCTCGCTGGGCGACATCCTGCGCTTCGGCCTGATCCTGTGGGGATCGGTGCTGGTCTCGCGGCTGGTCCGCTATGTGCTCGACCAGGAGGTGTTCAGCCGCATCCCGCTGCCGCGAGGCATTCCCTATGCGATCAGCACGATGCTGAACTACCTGCTGCTGATCGGCGGTGTGCTGCTGGCCATCGCCGCCACCGGCATCAGCCTCGATCGCTTCACCATCTTCGCCAGTGCGATCGGTGTGGGGGTCGGTTTCGGCCTGCAGAGTATCGTCAACAACTTCGTCTCGGGCCTGATCGTGCTGTTCGCCCGCCCGATCAAAGTCGGCGACTCCGTGGACCTGTCGGGCCAGAGCGGCCGGGTCCAGCGCATCGGCATCCGCGCCAGCGTGCTGCGCACCGGCGCCGGCGCCGACGTGATCGTGCCGAACTCGCTGCTGATCTCGAACCAGGTCGTCAACTGGACGCTGACCGATCCGCAGCGACGCATCGAGGTCGCGCTGAACGTCGGCTACGACAGCGATCCCGAGCGCGTGATGAGCCTGCTGACCGACATCGCCAAGGCCCACGAGGATGTGCTGGTCTCCCCCTCGCCCAATGCCCAGTTCATCGAGTTCGGCAGCACTGGCCTGCAGTTCAAGCTCTATGCCTGGACGGCCAACACCGACCGCCTCAGCGCCATCCGCAGCGATCTGCTGATCCAGATCCACAAGGCGCTGAAGCGGGAGAACATCGTGCTGACGGCCCCGGGCTGATGGCCCCGGGCTTGATGGCCGCACGCCAATGAACACGCCGTGAAGGCCGACGGGGCCGCCGTGACCGACCGACGTGGCGCAGCACGTCGGCGGCAGTCCCGGCCCCTGCGCCCAGGGCAGCGCACAGCCCTGAGCCCCGGGTGCCCGGGCTGGCTCCTGCCGTGCGCAGGCACTTCACACCGGCCAGTTTTCCTGTCGGTATGCGGCGTCCCAGAACATCCATTCCAGACGCGCCGCCTGCGTGTAGGCCCGGTGCATCTGCTCGCGGGTCTGCGGGTCGGTGCTGCCGGCCACCCGGTCGACCGTCGCCAGCACGGCCCTCACCGCCTCGTGGAACGCCTCGCCGGCGTAGGTATCGATCCAGGCCTGATAGGGATTGTTGGGCGCCGCTTCCTTGTGGATCACCCGTCCGACCTCGGCATAGATCCAGAAACAGGGCAGCAAGGCCGCCAGGGCCACCGGCCACGGGCTGCCCCAGGCCGTGGCCAGCAGGTAGCTGGTGTAGTGCTCGGCCGTCGGCGACAGGGGCGTGGCCTCGAAGACCTCGGGGCTGATGCCGAACTGCTTCATGAAGCCATCGTGCAGCGAACGCTCGACCACGACCGCCTCCTCGGCAGCCCGGGCAAACTGCACCACGGCATCGGCTTGGTCGGCACGGGCGGCCGCCACAGCCAGTGCCCGGCCGAATGCCAGCAGATAATGGGCATCCTGGATCATGTAGTGCCTAAAACGCGCCTCGGAGAGCACGCCTTTGCTCAGTTCCTGGTTGAAGGGCATCTTCAGGGTCAGCTCGAACAGATCATTGTTCCGCGCCCAGGCTTCTCGTGTGAAAGTCATAGGGTCTCGCCTTTTGCTAGCTTTTGGTACAGTGAGCGGAGCGTGTCATGCATGGGAGCCCCCGCGCGGTGTGCAGACCGGGGAGCGATCCGGTGCATGACCCGATCCATAGGTATCGGGATTACAGCATGAACCTCTTTCCAACCATGATTCGCCCCTTCCTGCTCGCCCTGCTGCTCGGCAGCCTCGGCGCCTGTTCGCTGTTCCAGCCCGGCGCCCCCACCGAGCAGGGACTGAAGCAGCAGGGGACCCAGCCGCTCAGCGGCGAACAGACCCGGGCGCTGCTGAACCACGCCCGCTACCGCTGGGAGAGCGCCGGCGGCGCCAAGGGCAACGGCGTCACCTTCGGCGACGGCAATCTGCGCATCTTCTGGGAAACCGGGGCCATCAACGGCAAGATCCGCTTCAATACGACAGGCTACTGCTCCCGCTTCAAGGA
>JBHADS010000100.1:0-2966 GCA_041855185.1 Lautropia sp.
CGCAACGTGTTCGGATGGGCGCTGACCATCGTCATGCTCGTCGTCTATTACGGCTACATCGGCCTGATCGCCTTTGACAAGAAGTTTCTGGCGCAGCCCATCAGCGAGAGCGCCATCATGACGATCGGCATTCCCATCGGCCTCGGCGTCATCGTGCTCACGGTCGTGCTCACCGGTATCTATGTCTTCCGCGCCAACAGCCAGTACGACACCCTGACCCGCGAAATCCTGAAGGACACGACCCAATGAATGCACGCCACCGCTCTCTCTGGCTGAACGCGGCTGCGTTCGGCAGCCTGCTCCTGCAGGGTACGGCCCACGCCGCAGGCGAAGTCCCCATGGCCGCCAAGCAGGCTACCAACTGGACGGCGATCACCATGTTCGTCGTCTTCGTCTGTGCCACGCTCTGGATCACCAAGTGGGCCGCCGGTCGCACCAAGTCGGCGGCCGACTTCTACACCGCCGGTGGTGGCATCAGCGGCTTCCAGAACGGTCTGGCCATCGCCGGCGACTACATGTCGGCAGCCTCCTTCCTCGGCATCGCCGCGGCCGTGATGGCCACCGGCTACGACGGTCTGATCTACGCCATCGGCTTCCTGGTCGGCTGGCCGATCCTGACCTTCCTGCTGGCCGAGCGGCTGCGCAACCTCGGCAAGTTCACCTTTGCCGATGTGGCCGGCTATCGCTTCCAGCAGAAACCCATCCGCCTGTTTGCCGCCTCGGGCACGCTGGTGGTGGTCGCCTTCTATCTGATTGCCCAGATGGTGGGCGCCGGTCAGCTGATCAAGCTGCTGTTCGGCCTCGACTACTGGATGGCGGTCGTGCTGGTCGGCGCGCTGATGATGATCTACGTGATGTTCGGCGGCATGACCGCCACCACCTGGGTGCAGATCATCAAGGCCGTGCTGCTGCTGTGCGGTGTCACCTTCATGGGCTTCATGGTGCTGGCGCACTATGGTTTCAGCCTCGAAGCGATGTTCGCCGACGGCGTGCGCGTCAAGACCACCATCGCCGAGAACGCCGGCCAGTCGCCCGAGGAAGCCGCCAGAACCGGCCTGTCGATCATGGGTCCGGGCGGTTTCATCAAGGACCCGATCTCGGCCATTTCCTTCGGCATGGCGCTGATGTTCGGCACCGCCGGTCTGCCGCACATCCTGATGCGCTTCTTCACCGTGCCCGATGCGAAGGAAGCCCGCAAATCGGTGTTCTGGGCCACCACCTGGATCGGCTACTTCTACGCCGTGATCTTCATCATCGGCTTCGGCGCGATCACGCTGGTGCTGACCAATCCGGAATTTGCCGATACGGCCAAAGGCGTGATCCACGGTGGCGCAGGTACGGCCAACATGGCTGCGGTGCTGGTCGCCAAGGCCGTTGGCGGCGACATCTTCTACGGCTTCATCTCGGCCGTGGCCTTTGCCACCATTCTGGCCGTGGTGGCCGGTCTGACGCTCTCGGGCGCCTCGGCCGTGTCGCACGATCTCTATGCCACCGTCATCAAGAAAGGCAAGGCCGACAGCGCCTCCGAGCTGAAAGTCTCGCGCATCACCACGCTGGCGCTGGGCATCATCGCCGTGTTGCTCGGCATCCTGTTCGAGAAGCAGAACATCGCCTTCATGGTTTCGCTGGCCTTCGCGGTGGCGGCCTCGGCCAACTTCCCAGTGCTGTTCCTGTCGGTGCTCTGGAAAGGCACCACCACCCGTGGCGCCGTCATCGGCGGCTTCATGGGTCTGGCGACCTCGGTGATCCTCACCATCCTGTCGCCCTCGGTCTGGGAAGGCACCTTCGGCAATCCGGTCGGTTCCGCCCCCTTCCCCTACACCTCGGCCGCGCTGTTCTCGATGACGGCCGGTTTCCTGGGGGTCTGGCTGTTCTCGATCCTGGATCGCAGCCCGCAGGCCGAAGCCGAGCGCGCATCCTTCGCCGCCCAGCAGGTTCGCTCCGAAACCGGCTACGGCGCCTCGAAGGCATCCGCACACTGAGTGCAGCGGGCCGGGTGTTCGGCACCCGGCCCTCCCGCTCATCTCCAGCCCGCCACGGCATCTGCCCGGCGGGCTTTTTCATGGCTCCCGGCTTTCGCCCCGCAGCTCGCGCAGCTTGATGAAGGCCATCGCCGCCATCACCGCATCGTTGAGCGCATCATGCGCTTCGCGGGTCGGCATCCCCAGCTCCCGCATGATGGTGGCGAAACGCAGATCGATGTCGGCGCTGTCGTGCTGCTGGTAGAGCGGCAACTGCCGGAACTTGTAGTCGTAATACATGGCCGACACCTCGATCCGCTCGTGCGGCAGGCTCAGACCGAAACAGCTCTTCAGCGCGCGATTGATCATCGCCAGATCGAATTCGAGGTAATAGCCGACCAGCGGCCGGCTGCCGATGAAGTGCAGCAGCCGCTCCATCGCCTCGCAGAGCGGCAGCCCATCGGCCACATCCTTCGCCCGCAGCCGGTGCACCTGCACGCTGTCGGCTTTCACCTCGCGCTCGGGGCGCACCAGCAGCTCCAGCCGATCGCTGGTCATGATTCGGCGCCCGACGATTCGGGTGGCACCGATGGCGATGATCTCGTCCTGCCGCACATTCAGGCCGGTGGTCTCGCAATCCAGCGCCACCCATTCGTCCTCGGGCGCCGGCTCGAACAGAAAGGCCCAGCGCGGGTCCTTCAGGCGTCGGCGCTGCCAATCGCGCCGCAGGTTCCCGGCCCAGCGCTGGACCCAGGCCGGCGCAGTATCCAGCAGATGGCGTCCACTCATTCTGCCCGCCCCCTCAGCTCACCGCACCCAGCCGGAAACGCAGCCGCATCTGCTCCTTGAAGCGCCGCACCTCCTGCAAGGCATCCTTCAGCAGATCCCGCTCCAGCGGACTCATCCGGTCCAGCGGCACCTTGCCGGACACCGGCCTGCCCTGGTCCAGCTCGTCCAGCCCCGCCTTCAGCCGCGCCCCCATGAAGAACTGCAGGCTCTCGATCA
>JBHADS010000101.1:0-3440 GCA_041855185.1 Lautropia sp.
GCAGCAGGCCAGTCGCGTGATTGGCGACTGGATTCATTTTTACAACCACCAGCGCCCGCATCAGGCGCTGGGCATGAAGACCCCCGCTCAGGCTTACGCTTTAGCGGCTTGAACTGTGCAGGTTCTGCTGGGTCATTACAAACCGGCAGTCCCGAGCAGGGAAATGCCTTGCAGTCGGGCTTCCAGACGGCCGGCGCGATCATCCATGATCAGCAGCACCCTCCCGCCCTCGGCTTGCCACATCAGCGCTGCATGGATGGTGCAGATCTCTCCAGCATCAAGCCCGCCGTTTACCGGTTTCCACGTACCTTCGGACACCTCCACCACTTCCACCCAAGATTCACTCAAGGCATGAGCCAGCGCGGGCGTTTCCGGAAAACTCAAGGCTGCCGGCAAGACCTCGTCATGTACAGTCCGGGTGATATAGACCCGCCCAAACAGATTGCGCAGCAGAGCAAGTTGCCCGATTCTTGCCAAGGCGATCAAAGGGCCCGCATCAGCCAGAACGACACGACGATTCCTCATGATGCCGGCCTGACGACCCAAGCCTGAGCCTGCCCGATTTCATCCTGCACCTCCTCCCCCTTTTCCCCGGTCAGAGGGATTCCCTGACTCGCGAGCAGCGTCAGCATGTCGGACAGGGGCTTGTCGGCCATTCGGGCAGCGGCCCCTGCCGAGACCGAACCTTGCCGAAACAGGGCCACGGCCAGCGCGGTACGAAGCGCAGACAGATCGGGCAAGCCCAGGCGCTCCAGGTCGACCAGCACAGCCTGGGGGCGATCCCGGTTCATGACGACGACAAAATCATCTTCCCGCGCTGCAGCCAGAGCAGCACTGGGATTGTTCTTGAGCTGACGGATATTGACGGCTTTCATGAATGTCCCTCACAGCGTGGCTCATAACGTAGGAACATCAAGGCTAACAGGAAGAATGACTCAGCTCAAGCACCGCCCGCGCAGCGAACGCAAGAGGCAGAACGCCCCGCTGGACAAGGCACAATAGCCCCACAGGAACAGTCTTGCGAGGCGCGGATGAGCGAGCTTTTCGATCTGTATGGCCACGACCGGCGGCCGCTGGGCAGGACGGGCGAGCGCGGGATGGCGATGCCTGCCGACACCTGGCGCATCGTCGTGCATGTCTGTCTGTTCAACGCCCGGGGTCAACTGCTGATCCAGCAGCGGCAGCCCTTCAAGCAGGGCTGGCCCGGTCTCTGGGATCTGAGCGCGGGCGGCAGTGTGCTGGCCGGTGAAAGCAGCCAGCAGGCGGCCAGCCGGGAGCTGCGGGAGGAAATCGGCTACACCCATGATTTTGCCGGGCAAGCCCCGGCGATGAGCCTGAGCTTTGCCACCGGGATGGTGCAGGGCTTCGATGACCACTACGTCCTACGTGCCGATGTGGATCTGGAGGCGCTGCGGCTGCAACCCAGCGAGGTGCAGGCGGTCCGATGGGCGGGGCTGGAGGATGTGCTGGCGATGATCGATGCCGGGCACTTCATCCCCTACCACACCGGCCTGATCGGCTTTCTGTTTCACCGGGGCCAGGGCGGCAGCACCCATTGCCCGCCGCCGGTGAGCGGTGCTCCGTGTGAACGCGTCTCGGACGCCTGAGCCCCGGCGAAAGACGCGCCGGCCCCGTCGAACAACGGTTGACGCATCACGGCGCAGCATCGGGATAGGGGGCAGCCCCTTGGCAGCACCCCTCCCACACCACCCGGCATGCAGGTCCGCACCGGGCACGCGTCCACTGCTTCAGCTGAATGCACCGCAATCGATGGCGTATCCATTCGTCCAGCTTCTGCCAGACGCCTGATGTCTGCGCCAGCGCAAAGTAGTTCTTCCAGCCCAGCAGGTAGATGCGTAACCGATCCACCACCTGTTCATCCGCGTAGCGCACGAAGCTGTGGCCACGACTTTCCAGCGCCTTGTAACGGCCGACCTACCCCGTCGAAGAAAGCTCGTTCCCCAGCCAATCCAGATATTCCCTAATCGCGGCCTCATCCCGTTTGCAATACGACCATCGCAGGTGCTTCCGCACCGTGATGAAGCCTGCTTGTTTCAGGATTTCCAGATGCCGACTGGCCGTAGGCTGTGCAACGGCTAGGGCCTCGGCAATCAATGTCATGCAGACGCCGAACTCGGCCGGATCGGCTGACCACTGGTGGCCGAAATGAGTTTTTGGTTTCGCCAGTAGTCGAAGAACCGTTAGGCGCTGCTCGCTCGACATTGCCTTGATCTGGGTTGCTCTGTCCATGTTTTCTATAATATAGTCATTTAGCTAAATTGCAATGTGAGTCGTTATCATGCTGGACCTTCACAACACCACGATCATCGAAGGAAATGCCGTTCGTTGGGGTAAGACTGGGAACGGGCCGCCGCTGGTGGCGATTCATGGGACACCCTTTTCCTCGCAGGTCTGGCGCAGGATAGTGCCGCAGCTCGCCGACTGCAGGACCATCTACTATTTCGATCTGGTCGGCTACGGGCTGTCGGAGATGCGCGAGGGGCAAGACGTGTCTCTGGCTGTGCAGAACAAGACGCTCGCTGCCCTGTTCGCGGAATGGGGCCTTGAACGCCCTGACGTGCTGGCACACGACTTCGGCGGGGCCACGGCGCTACGCGCCTACTACCTGAATGGCCTGCGCTATAGCTCCTTGACGATCGTTGATGCCGTTGCCCTCGCCCCTTGGGGCTCCCCTTTGGTCCAGCATGTCCGCAAGCATGAAGCGGCCTTTTCCGGGATGCCGGATTACATGCACCGGGCGCTGTTGCGGGCCTACTTGCAGACGGCTGCCTATAATCCGCTGTCCGAACAGGCGCTGGAAATCTACAGCGCGCCGTGGCTCGGGCCGGTAGGCCAGCCCGCGTTCTATCGTCAAATCGCGCAGATGGATCAGAAATTCACCGATGAAGTCGAAGGGCGATACGGGCGGATGGACTGCCCCGTGACAGTTCTTTGGGGTCGGAACGACGAATGGATACCCTTTGAGAAGGGCGTGGCCCTAGCCGCGTCGATCTCCGACGCCGAGTGCATCCCCGTATCTGATTCCGGGCACCTCGTTCAGGAAGATAGGCCCGAGGCCATCGTGGCGGCCGTCCTGAAACGGCTCGGCAAAAGGTGATGGCGGCGCTATCCGCAAACCTCAACGCATTTATGCTCCACGCTTCCTCCCCACACGCTGTCGCCATCGTGCAGTTGCGCTTCGCTTCACTCTCCGTGATCTGCTCGTGGGAGGACTTGCACCTCCAGGTGTGCGCCCATGCTGGGCACACATAAAAAACGGGGCAGAACGGTCTCCCGCTCTGCCCCGCCTTCGACGGTGATCAGGCTTTACTGGCCCGGCAACAGCAGCAGCAAACCGATACCCAGCACGATGCGGTAGATCGCAAAGCCGGTGTAGCGGTGCTTCTTGATGAAGGACAGCAGCCAGCGGACGACGATGA
>JBHADS010000102.1:0-6872 GCA_041855185.1 Lautropia sp.
CCGGCGACCAACTGCATCGCCGGTCTCCGGCTGATCGATGCCCAGGGCCACAGCCAGTTCGCATTCGCGAAGGCGCTGCCGCCCGGCAGCCGCGACTGGGCCTGGCAGCGCCGGCGACTCGAGAAGCGCGCCCTCGACGATGGCGGATTCTCATCGCTGCTGATCGAGGATCAGGCGTTGCTGATCGCCACCCCCGAGCACGACAGGCGCCTGAACGCGCTGTCACAGATGCTGCTGAAAAGCCGGCAGCAGCTCGGCTGGCGCAGCGCCGCAGCCACGCCCGGGCCAGTCCCCTCCGTTCCCCTGCTGCTGTCGCCGCCGCTGGCGGTGCTGACCGAGCATCGGCGCGGCCCCGCCCGCGTGGACTGCCATATCCTGCGCTACAAGCCCGAGCGCCGGCTCGTGGCCCGGCTGCTGCTGGAGGGAAAGACCCTCGGTGTGCTGCGCGCCTGCTCCCAGCCCGACTTCGCCCAGACGCTGGCCGGCATGAAACTGGGTCAGGCACTGGGCTTCGCCAGCCTGCTGGCCAGCGACAGCAGCCACGACTGCCTGGTCGGCGCCTGGGTGGCGGGCGAGAGCCTGCATCCGCAGCAGGCGCAGCAGCTGCCGAGTGCCGACGATTTCCGGGCCATCGGCCGTCTGCTCCGGAATCTGCACACTACCCGGACGGCCCATCCGGTGATCCGCCAGCGCCAGGCCGACATCGACGCGGTGCGTCAGGCCGCCGACACCATCGGCTTGCTGCAGCCCTGCCTGGCCGATGCCGCCCGCGCACTGCAACGCCGGGTCAGCGATGCACTGCGCCAGGCCGATCTCTCGACCGGGCTGATCCACGGCGATCTGTCGCTCGAACAACTGATCCGGACGCCCCGGGGAGATCTGCAACCGATCGACTGGGACAGCGCCTGCATCGGCGACCCTGCCGCCGACATCGGTTCGCTGCTGGCCCGGCTCTGCCTGCAGCACCTCGAGGGTCTGCTGCCGGGCCATGCGCCCGCGCTGGCTCTGGACAATATCCTGCACACCTATCACGCCCAGCCCTCGGCCGCCTTCATCCGCCTGATCCACTGGCACACGATCGCCGGGCTGATGCGCCTGATGCCCGAAGGCTTCAGAAAGCGCAAGACGGACTGGGCCGCCACGATGGGCCGATCACTCCAATACGCAATCGACATGGCGAACCAGATCGACGCCTCCAAAGCGCTGCGCAGCACCACGGCCGCCACCGAACCGGGCGAACTGTGGCCCCAGAATGATGCCAGCCAGATGCAGCCGGTGCTTGCCCATGCGCTGGGCCTGCCGGACACCGCCTTCCAGCTGCAGCCGGTGCGCGTGCTGCGCCACAAGGCCGGCCGCCGGGCACTGCTCGAATATGTGATCGAGCGGCCCGGGCAGCCGCCCGAAACGCTGATCGGCAAATGGCGCCACAAGGGGGTCGATCAGAATGGCCATGCGGTTCAACACGCGTTCTGGCAGCAGGGCTTCGACGTGCCCGGCCTGTCGGTGCCCGAGCCGGTCGGCATCCTGCCCGAGTACCGGATGTGGCTGCAACGCAAGTGCCCCGGCGAGATGTATACCCGGCAGTTGCGCCCGGACGGCAGCACCGCACTGGCGGGACGGATCGGGCAGGCCATCGCCGCCCTGCACAACCGGCGCGTGCCCACCCGCCGGCGCTGGACCCTGGACGATGAACTTCAGATGCTGCATGACCGGCTGCGCAAGGCGCTGCAACTGCGCCCGATCTGGGCCGAACGGATCGAGGCGCTGATTCCCGCCACCCAGCAGCTGGCTACCCGGATGCCCGCCAATCCGCTCACCGGCATCCATCGTGACTGCTACCCCGATCAGATTCTGGTCGATGGCGACAAGCTGGTCTGGCTCGATCTCGATCTGTACTGCGAAGGCGACCCGGCGCTCGACATCGGCAATTTCATCGCCCACATGGTCGAACATGCCCTTCGTCACCATCACGATCCTCTGGCACTGGCCCCCCTGCAGGCGGCGCTGCTGCGTGCCTTCGTCGCCCACAGCCGGCAGGCGCCCGACGCGGCCAGCATCGAGGCATGGACCACGCTCTCGCTGGCCCGGCACGTTTTTCTGAGCACCCAGTTCGGCGACCGCCACCACACGACGGCCCCGCTGCTGGCACTGTGCGAGCAGCGACTGGGGCTGTCACCATTGTCATCTGCGCCAGCCGTGTAAACTGACCATTAGCACAGAATGATGTAAAAATAAGTCAACTACCAACCGAGAGGAAGAAACATGAAGAAAGTCACATCTCCCCCTGGCCTGCCCAGCCAGCAGCGGCCCGCCAAGGCTGCGCCGCTGCTGTGTTCCCTGCTGGCACTGGGGCTGGCAGCGCCGGGCATGGCGCTGGCCGAAGACGAGAAGCCGGCACCCGGGCTGCATCTGAAGCCTGTGCTGGAGTTCGAGTTCGAGACGCTGCGCAATCGCCGCCTGGAAGCCGACGAGATCCGTCGGATCGACGAGTACAAGCCCACCGCCACCCTGGGCCTGCACTGGCAGAGCGAAGGTCGCTGGTCCATCGTCAACGAGACCGAATTAGCCTACCAGTACGAGCGTGAAACCGGCGAAAGCGGTGAAAGCACCACCCGGCTGAACATCAACAAACTCTATGCGCTTGCCGATCTGCCCGAGTGGAACAGCCAGGTCGCCATCGGCCGCTGGGACATCGAGGACGAGCGCAACTGGCTGTTCGACGATGAGCTGGACGGCGTGAAGGCTCGCTATGCCTACGACCGCTGGACGGTCGATGCCTATGCCGCCCGCCTGGACCGCTGGGAGCGCGACCTGCTGCACGATACCGATACGCGCGGCGAGGACACCAACCTGATCGGCGTGACCGGCTACTACGAGCTGAGCAAGCGCCACAACCTGATCGTCCGCGCGCTGAGCCAGCGCAACAGCGACACCGATCTGCGCCTGACCCATCTGTCCGTCGGCTCCTTCGCGTCGCCGAAGCAGGGACCGCTGCAGCACTGGGCGCTGCTGAGCATGGTCGATGGACGCGACCAGGGCGACGAGGTCAGCGGGCAGGCCGTCGATGTGGGCGCTACCCTGTTCCTGAGTCAGGAGGCAGCATGGCAGCCGCGCGTCAGCCTCGGCTATGCCTGGGGCAGCGGCGATGCCAGCAGCGATGGCACCCACCGCCAGACCGGCCTGCAGGACAACAACGCGGCCATGGGCGGCCTGACCAAGTTCCAGGTCTATGGCGAAACCCTGAACCCCTCGCTGTCCAACATCCACATCCTGACGCTCGGCGGCGGCTTTGCCCCCGGCCCCAACAGCTCGCTGGATCTGGTCTACCACAACTACCGCCAGGATCATGTGGCAGCGCTGACCGATACCAACCTGCGCCCCCGGGCCGATACGCAGAGCGGACGCAATCTCGGTCAGGGCGTGGACCTGATCTGGGGCTGGCGTCCGGACAGCCGGGTGCGCGTCGAAGCGGCGCTCGGCATGTTCAAGCCGGATGACCGCTTCCGCTCCAGCGCCCGTGAAGGTGCCGCAGCTGCCAAGACCGCCTACTCGGGCTGGATCGAGGTCAAGTACTACCTGAACAAATAAGTCTGTCAGCTTCAGATGCGCCCGTTCGCGGGTGCATCCCGGTAAATCCCGGTGCATCCACGCGATGCGGCCAAAAAAAGGCGGGGAGCATGATCTGCTCCCCGCCTTTTTCTGTGCCTGTGGCTGGCCGTGTCTGGCCGAGGCTACCTGCAACCCGATCGCTGACAGCAAGCAGCAACCGGAATGGGCAGCCGCCGTCACCGGCGGCGCATCTGCCGAGGCTTACTCGGCAACCACGGCCTTGGTCTTGGGCTTGAAGACCGTATGACGCAGCACCTCGATGACCGCCGGCAGCGCCGGGATCACGATCATCGCCAGCGTCACCCACGAGAAATGGGCCTTCACCCACGGTGAATTGCCGATCAGGTAGCCGAGGCCCGACAGGCTGACTACCCAGATCACCCCGCCGATCACGTTGTAGAACGTGAACTTGCTGCGGGTCATCTCCGCCACCCCGCCCACGAAGGGAGCGAAGGTGCGAATGAAGGGCATGAAGCGGGCCACGATGATGGTCACGCCACCATGCTTTTCATAGAAGGCGTGCGTGCGATCGAAGGCTGCCTTGTTGAAGAAACGGCTATCCTCCCAGCTGAACACCTTCGGCCCGAAATATCGGCCCACCGAATAATTGACGGCATCGCCCAGCACCGCTGCGATGATCAGCAGCACCATCAGCAGCCCCAGATCAAGACCGCCGACGGCCGCAATTGCCCCAGCCACGAACAGCAGCGAATCCCCAGGCAGGAAGGGCATCACGACCAGGCCGGTCTCGACGAAGATGATGGCGAACATCAGGGCGTAGACCCAGGGGCCGTAGTTCTGGACCACCACTTCGAGGTGCTTGTCCAGATGCAGGAAGATATCAATCAGGGTGGAAAAATCCATGGGATGAGAGGAAAGTGGTCGAGCAGGAAAATCGGAGGCACATTCGCGGGCACGCTCCGTGGCCGAACGTGGGCCGGGGAACGTTCACGAAACCGATGAGAAGAAAACCGTGCGCCGGATGCCGCCGGTACGCGCCGGTCAGGAGCGTCAGGAGCGTGTCGGGCACTGATTCGCCCCCGCAAAAGCCCCTCTGGGTGCTGGGCAAGGTAGCCGCCCCGCAGAACCCTGGATGGCTTCAAGGGGTCGGCAACACAGCCGTCCGCGCCCGGAGACGCTCTCCATCCGGGCTGGCCGGCACGGGTCGGATCGGGGAAAGCCGCGAACAGCTTCGGGCCACAGTTTAACCGAGTCCACTGCATTTGCCTCGGCATTTCCCGCCTGCCGTTGTGCCTCGCAGCCAAGTTCCGCACACCGTGCAACATCCGCAAAACAATCCCTACAAAAGCCGGCTTTTGCAACCCAATGTCCACGCGCAATCCCGGATGACGGGAGCACAACGGGAACTGGCGTACCCGGCCGGCGGAAAGCAGTGATGCAGCGCTGCTGACTGACCGAGCGGCTGACTGCCTATCCGACTGACCGCTTGTGGGAATGTTTCCCGATAGAGGTGCATGGTCAGGTCGATGGCACCGAGAACGCCGGGGCGTGATCAAGTTCATAACACGCTCTAGAATGGACCATCGAAGCCCGAGCCGACCCTGGACAGACGCCCTGCCTCCCTTCACACAAGGCGCGGCCCGGCGTGCAATTCAACCTATTTCAGCCCAGCCCAGCACGTCCATTGTCTGCGCCATACCCGATGAGTCCGACCTCCCAGCAGTTCTCCCTGCCCGCCGCCGGCGACAGCCCACGCACCGCGCCGCGCCGTCCGATCGCGCTGCTGCCCGACGTGCTGATCAGCCAGATCGCGGCCGGCGAAGTGATCGAGCGCCCGGCCTCCGTCATCAAGGAGCTGCTGGAGAACTCGCTGGATGCCGGTGCCACCCAGATCGAGATCCGGATCGAGGAAGGCGGACTGCGCCGGCTGCAGATCAGTGACAACGGCTGCGGCATCGCCAAGAATCAGTTGCCGCTCGCTCTCACCCGCCATGCCACCAGCAAGATCCGCTCGCTGGACGAACTGGAGCGCGTCGGCTCGCTCGGTTTCCGGGGCGAAGCGCTGGCCTCGATCGCCGCCATCGCCCGGCTGGTGCTGGCCAGCCGCCCGCTGGATGCCGAGCACGGCTGGAAGATCGATGTGCAGCCCGGCCAGGCCGCCCCCGAGCCGATGCCTGCCGCCATCGCCCCCGGCACCGTCATCGACATCATCGACCTGTTCTCGGCCACCCCGGCGCGGCGCAAGTTCCTGAAGGCGCCGGCCACCGAAGGCGCCCACTGCCTCGACATCATCCGCCGTATCGCCATGGCCAGCCCCCAGGTGGGCTTCGTCGTGCACCAGGACGGCAAGGAGGTGCGCCGCTGGCCCGCCACCAGTCAGCGTGCCCGCATCGAGAGCCTGCTGGGCGAGGGCGCGCCGCTGCTGGACGTGCAGGCCGAGGCCGGCCCGGCCCAGCTGCGGGGTCTGCTGGGCGATCCGGACAGCGCCCGTGCCCGCGCCGACCGCCAGTACCTGTTCGTCAACGGCCGCTTCGTGCGCGACCGGATGCTGGCGCAGGCCATCCGGCAGGCTTTCCGCGACCGGCTGCACGGCGAGCGCTACCCGGTCTTTGCACTCTTTCTCGACATCGACCCGATGCTGGTCGATGCCAATGTCCACCCCGCCAAGATCGAGGTGCGCTTCCGCGACCCCTCGGCCGTGCGCTCGCTGGTCTTTCATGCCATCGAAGACACGCTGATGCGCCACAGCGCCTCGGGCAGCAGCGCGGCGGCCAGCCGGACGATCAGCCTGGGCTCGGGCGGAGAACGCAGCAGCGGGCGGCCCGGATCACGCCCCTTGCCCCCGACGCAGGGCGCACAGCCGCACGCCACGCAGGCCGAGCGTGCTGCCAGCCTTGCCTTTCAGGCACCGTATACGAGGCCGGCGCAACCCGGCCCGACGCCCGCCGCGCCCGGCGCCGGACCGATCCCGGCCCCCGTCTGGCGACAGACCGAACTGCGGGCAGCCCCGGCCACGCAGGCGCCCGAAGCCGGGCAGCTCGCCCGCCCCCCGCACACGCCGCAGCCCACGAATGCGCAGGCACACACGGCGCCGATGCCGGCAGAACCCGCGGCAGATCCTGCCGCCTCGGCCACGAGCGCCTCCACGGCCCCCCCCTTCGCCAGCCCTGCTTCCCCCCGGCTGGAGGACGTGCGCCCGGCCTGGCCGGCCACTGGCTCCAGCTCGCATGAGGATACCCCCCCTTCAGCCGGCGCAGGAGATGACCCAGCGCCGCTCCCCAGCGCGGCCGCCCGGCCCGCCA
>JBHADS010000103.1:0-2850 GCA_041855185.1 Lautropia sp.
ATCATCGTGTCCAGCCCATTGGCGCGGGCCAGCTCGATCAGGTGTTCCATCAGCACCTTCGCCACCCCTCGGCCCTGCCAGTCGTCCGACACCACCACGGCAAACTCGCAGCGGGACTCGTTGGGCTCGCGGATGTAGCGTGCCACGCCGATCAACGGTGCGTCCGGACCCTTGTCCTCCTCGACGGCCACCAGCGCCATGTCGCGGTCGTAATCGACCTGGGTGAAGCGGGCCACCATCTGCGGCGACATCACCCGGATCGGATGCAGGAAGCGCCAGAGCCGGGTTTCTGCCGAAAGCCCGTCGAAGAAGACCGAGAGCCGTGCGGCGTCGTCGGGGCGGATCGGCCGCATCAGCATCGGTGTCGGCGGTACGGGCTCCGCCTCGACGGCGGGCGTCTCGGGCACCGGGGCCGAGCCGGTCGGCGGGCCGGGGACGGCCGGTGCCGCCGGGCGTGGCGCCTTGGCCATGAAGCGGCGTTCGGCCTCCACCGGATAGGGGTGGATCGCCAGGTGGGAGTAGCGGGTGTCCAGCGGCGCGGCGGCGGGATCGAGGCGGATGCGGGCATCCAGCGCGATCACCCCGGCAGGGCTGACCAGCAGCGGATTGATGTCCAGCGCGTGAACGGCCGGGAAGCGGGTCAGCAGCGCCGAGACCGCCAGCAGCACGTCGACGATGCCCTCGATGTCGGCGGCCGGTACACCATGATGGCTTTTCAGCAGCTTGGCGATGCGGGTCTTGTTGATCAGCTCACGGGCCAGCGGCTGGTTCAATGGGGGCAGGGCGAGCGCGGTGTCGTCGATCAGTTCGACCGTCACACCGCCGGCGCCGAAATGGATGATCGGACCGAAGGCGGGGTCGTGGCTGGCGCCGATCAGCACCTCGCGGCTGTGCTGGCGCGGAATCATCGGCTGCAGCACGAAACCGTCCAGACGCGGCTGCGGGTCCATGCTTTCCAGCCGGTTGCTCATTGTGCGTGCGGCGTTGCGCAGCTCTTCCTCGGAGCGGATATCGAGCCAGACGCCACCGACATCGCTCTTGTGCAGCACGTCGCGCGACTGCAGCTTCATCACGACGGGATAGCCGATCTCGGCCGCCAGGCGGACGGCCTCTTCGGCATCGCTCGCGATCTCGGTACGGGGCACCGGGATGCCGCAGGCGGCCAGCACCTCGTTGCTCGCCATTTGGTTCAGCATCGTATCGCCCGCTTCGCAGGCGCGAGCCAGCAGGGTGGCGATCCGTGACTCGTCGAAATGCTCGGCGTCTCTCGAGGGGCCCGGCGTTTCCAGCAGCCGTTGCTGGCCCCGCTGGTACTGCGCCAGCACCGAGAAGGCCCGGACCGCATCTTCCGGCGTGCGAAAGACGCTGACCCCCTTGGCATTGAGCATCTCGGCGCCGCGTCGGGAGTCGGCCTCTCCGACCAGCGCCAGCAGCATCGGCGAGGGCAGCTTGCCGCCCAGGATCTCGGTGGCCAGGCTGCTGGCATCGCAGACCAGCGTCGAGTGGAACACACCCAGCACGGCGTCGGCCTGCCGGTCGGCCACCACCGTGCGCAGGGTCTGGGCGGCCAGCGCCGGTGTGCAGGCTACGCCCAGATTCACCATCGGCATCCGCTGTTCGGTGATGGTCTGATTGCCCGGCGTATAGGGTGAGCTGTGGTTGTAGCGGTACAGCGAGCTGGAGGCCGTCACCGGCAGCGTCAGCTTGTTCAGGGTGTCGTCCTGCAGCTGGGCGACCTTGACGCCGTGCCGGTGGCAGGCGTCATTGGCCAGCAGCGCCAGCCCGCCGCCGTTGCTGACGATGGCCAGCCGGTTGCCCTGGACATTCTTGTTGTCGTTCAGCCATTCGAGGGTGGCAAACAGCTCGCCGAAGCTGTCGACGATCACGGCCCCGCTGCGCTCCAGCGCGCTCAGCAGCGTCCGGTCGTTCGAGGCCATGTTCTCGGCGTGGGTCAGGCGCGCCCGGGGCTGCCCGATCGTGCTGTGTTTCTCGTGCCGGCTGACGCGCAGGATAACCACCGGCTTGGTGCGGGCCGCTGCGCGCAGCGCACCCAGAAAGCGCCGGGGGTTGCGGATGCCGCCGACGAACATCGCGATGCTGCGCGCGTTGCCGTCGAAGGTCAGGTAATCGAGCAGATCGGCCAGATCGATATCGCTTTCGGTGCCGGTATCGACCACCGAGGCCAGACCGATGCCGTTGCCCTGCGCGAAATCGAGCAGGGCCGAGCAGATGGCCGATGACTGCGAGATCACCGCCACGCCGCCGGCCTTGACCTGGGCATCGGAAGCCAACAGGTTCAGCCGTACCGAGGGATGTGCCAGTCCGAGGCTGTCGGCGCCCAGCAGATTGATGCCGAGGGCGCGGGCCTCTGCGGCGGTTTCCCGGGCCACCTCCGGCGGGGTCTCGCCGTCGAAATCGAGCAGCCAGACAGCGTGGCGGGTGCCGGCTGCCGCCAACGCGGGCAGCTGCTGCGCCACCTCGCCATAGGGCAGGGCCAGCACCGCCAGATCGGGCGCCTTGGGCAAGGCCGACACATCCGGATGGCAGGGGTGCCCGAACACGGCGCTGCAGGCCGGGTTGATGGCGGCCACCCGGCCCGTGAAGTTGGATTGCTGCAGGTTCTCGAAGATGCGCCAGCCGAGCGAGCCCGGCTCTTCCGACACCCCGAAGACCGCAACGGAATCGGGACGGAACAGCTGGTGCAGCCGATGACGAGGCGTGCTGATGATCGCCTGCTGCGGTTTGGATGAAGGAAGCCGATTGTTCACAAGTGACAGAGTACCCGAGAATGCGTGCCTGCGGTACGGTCGGCACGCTTTAAACTGCTGTCTGTCATCAATCATCTACTCC
>JBHADS010000104.1:0-5525 GCA_041855185.1 Lautropia sp.
CTACGACCCGAACTGGACGCTGGCCGATTTTCGCTTCACCGCCAGCGTCTTCGAGAAGCTGCGGCCGATGCACGCGATCCTGAACGCCTCGAATCCCGATCTCGGCCCCTTCCACCAACGCGGCGGCAAGCTGCTGGTCTGGCACGGACTGGCCGATTCGCACATCGCCGCCGCCAATTCGATGGCTTACTACCAGGCGGTGCGCGACACCATCGGCCAGCAACGGACCGATGAGGTGATGCGGCTGTTTCTGGTACCCGGCATGGCCCACTGCGGCAATGGCTACGGCATGCGCAGCATCGATGCGATGAGCCCGCTGATCGACTGGGTGGAGGACGGGGTTGCGCCCAAGGCGCTGACGGCCTCGGCCACCCATGCCGAGGCGGCGCTTGGCAAGGGACGCAATCTCTATCCCTTCCCCTTCGCCAGCGCGCTGAAAACCGGCGGCAATCCGGATGTTCCCACCGACTGGGTGCGGGGCGCCCCGCTGAACGTCAGCGACACGCTCTACAAGGACTGGGCCGGCGCCGAGTTCTTCGAGCCGGGCTTCCAGAGATTCTGCGGCTTCGAGGGCCTGGAATTCGTCTGCCGACCGCATCCCTAGCGCGCCGAAGTGCCGATCCCGGTGGACGTGGAGGTGGCCCAGGGAGGCATCGCTTCACGCTGCGTGCCTCCCGGGAACGCTTGCTCAGACCACCAGCCGCGCGATGAACATCGCCAGCGTCGTGGCCACGCCGACCCCGATCAGGCCCGGAATCATGAAGCTGTGATTCAGGATGTACTTGCCGATCTTCGTCGTGCCGGTCCGGTCGAAGTTGATGGTCGCCAGATCACTGGGGTAGAAGCAGAAGAAGAAATAGGCGTAGCTGGCCGGGATCGACCCCAGCAGCGTGGCCGGCGACAGCCCCAGCGCAAAGCCCAGCGGCAGCATCACCGTCAGCGTGGCGGCCTGCGATTTCAGGAAGGCCGAGAAGGCGAACATCGCCAGCGCGAAGGTCCACGGGTGGGCCTCCACCTCGGCCTTCAGCATGTCGGTGATGTAGCCCTTGTTGCCCGAAATCACGGTATCGCTCATCCAGGCGATCCCCAGGATCATCACGACCGCCACCATCCCGGCATTGAAGACCTTGGAATCCGAAATGGATTTCGGCTTCACGCCGGTGATGAACAGAATGATCGCGCCGGCTGCCAGCATGATGAACTGGATCACCGAGACCATCGACAGCACCTTGCCTTTCTCGTCGATCGGCAGCAGCCCCTTGCCGGCGGAGGCCAGAAAGACGATGGTGACGATCCCCAGCAGAAAGACGATCAGCGCACGCTTGGCCTGCGTCGTCACCGCCTCGTTCAGCACCGAGGCGGCACCACCCTCGATGTACTCGCGCATCGACGGGTCCTTCATCTTTTCCTGGAACTCGGGATCATCGGCCAGATCCTTGCCCCGCTTCAGGCTCCAGGTGGCAGCCACCAGCATCCCGATCATGCAGGACGGAATCGTCACCGCCAGCACCTGCGGCACCGTGATGTCGACATGATTGGTCGCGGCAATCGCCACCACCGTCGCCAGCGCGGCCGATACCGGGCTGGCCGTGATCCCCATCTGACTGGCCACCGAGGCCACCGCCATCGGCCGCTCGGGCCGGATGCCCTTGGAATAGGCCACGTCATAGATGACCGGCAGCAGCGGATAGACCGCATGGCCAGTGCCGACCAGCATGGTCAGCGTGAAGGTGCAGATCGGCGCCAGATAGGTGACGCGCTCCGGATGCCGGCGCAGCAGCTTCTCGGCCAGACGCACAATCAGATTCAGCGCGCCAGTCGCCTCCAGGGTTGCCGAGGTCGTCACCACCGCCAGGATGATGAGAATGACATCGATCGGCGCCTTGCCCGGCAGCACATCGAAGGCGAACACCAGGATCGTGATGCCCAGACCGCCCAGCAGCCCCAGCGCCACCCCGCCGTAGCGGATGCCGAAGTAAATGATGACGAGCAGCAGAACCAACTGCGCCCAGAAAGGATGTATACCAGCTTGGCCCAGCAATTCGTTCATAGGGGCGCTCCAGAAGCGACGAACAACGACCACGACACACCGCGAACGGTTCTGCAGCGATTTTACACGCCGTCACTTTTCGGCACCGGAGTAGCCGGCCCGCATGTTCATGCTTTGTTGTGGGACGGGGGCGGACAGAGAACACGATGCACAGCAGCATCCGTCGCGCCCTCGCCAGGCATCCCGTGCGCGCCGCATCCGCAGTATCCGCCACCACAGGAACCCAGACGCCCCTTCTGCACCATCCGCAATACCCGTGGCACCTGCCCCAACACCTGTATGGCAGCAAACGACGCCGGGCATAGAATCGTCCGTAGCAGCACCTCTATCGATTCTTTTTCTCTTTGCTCTGTCGGATTGAACCATGATCGGAATATTTAAACCGGCGCCTCACAAACCCATGCTGCCGGACAACCAGATCGACCCCACCTACAAGCGGCTGCGCTGGCAGGTCTTTGCGGGGATCTTCTTCGGCTACGCCGCCTACTACTTCGTGCGCAGCAACTTCGACCTGGCGCAGAAGGGGATGATCGATGCCGGGCTGTTCAACAAGGCCGAGCTGGGACAGATCGGCGCGGCCGCCGGGCTGGCCTATGGTCTGTCCAAGTTCCTGATGGCGGCGATTTCCGACCGCTCCAATCCGAAGGTCTTTCTGCCGGTGGGTCTGCTGCTGTCGGGCCTGTGCATGACGCTGATGGGCACCATGCCCTGGGCCACCTCCGGCGTGGCGATCGCCTTCCTGATGATCTTCCTGAACGGCTGGTTCCAGGGCATGGGCTGGCCGGCCTGCGGCAAGACGATGGTGCACTGGTGGTCCAAGAGCGAGCGCGGCGGCATCGTCTCGGTCTGGAACACGGCGCACAACGTCGGTGGCATGATGCCGGGGGCGATGGTGCTGCTGGCCGGCGCGGTCTTCTACAGCACCCACGGCGTCGAGGCGACCAACAAGGACATCTGGCAGCAGGCGCTCTACTACCCGGGCGTTGCCGCGATGATCGCCGCGATCCCGATCTACCTGATCATGAAGGATGCGCCGCAGTCCGCCGGTCTGCCGCCGATCGAGAAGTGGAAGAACGACTACCCCGACGACTACGACGAAAAGACCTACGAGCACAACCTGTCGACCCGGGACATCTTCTTCACCTACGTGTTCAAGAACCGGCTGCTCTGGTACATCGCCATCGCCAACGTCTTCGTCTATCTGATCCGCTACGGCGTGCTGAAGTGGTCGCCGGTCTATCTGGCCGAGATCAAGCACTTCGACTTCAAGGGCACGGCCTGGGCCTACACCATCTATGAGCTGGCAGCCATTCCCGGCACGCTGCTCTGCGGCTGGGTGTCCGACAAGGTCTTCAAGGGCAAGCGCGGCCTGACCGGCTTCATCTTCATGATCCTGACCACGGCTGCCGTGGCGGCGCTCTGGCTGAATCCGGCCACCCCCGAAGCCGATCTCGGCAAATACGCCGTCTGGTATCAGAACCCCTACCAGCTCACCGACTTCGTCCTGATGACCACCGTCGGCTTCCTGATCTACGGCCCGGTGATGCTGATCGGCCTGCACGCGCTGGAACTCGCCCCGAAAAAAGCGGCCGGCACCGCGGCGGGCTTTACCGGCCTGTTCGGCTACCTCGGTGGTACCGTATCGGCATCGGCCGTCGTCGGCTGGGCTGCCGAGCACTATGGCTGGGATGGTGGCTTCTACGTCATGATCACCGGCGGGCTGCTCGCCGTCGTGCTGCTGTTCATCACGATGATCGAGGAAGCCCGGCACAAGGCCCGGATTCCCGACGCCGAGAAACTGGTGAAATAAGGGAGAAGACATGCAACGCGACCAGGCAATCCAGCAACTTGAGAACCACGGCCCCTGGGACGTGGTGGTGATCGGCGGCGGCGCAACCGGTCTGGGGGTGGCGCTCGATGCCGTCACCCGGGGCTGGTCCACCCTGCTGCTCGAAGCCCACGATTTCGCCAAGGGCACCTCCAGCCGCTCGACCAAACTGGTGCACGGCGGGGTTCGCTATCTGGCGCAGGGTTACGTGGACCTGGTTCGCGAAGCCCTGCGTGAACGCGGCCGCCTCGCCCGGAACGCCCCCCATCTGTTCAAGACCCAGGCGTTCATCATCCCGGGCGAGAAATGGTGGACCGCGCCCTACTACACCTTCGGTCTCTGGATGTACGACCGCCTCTCCGGCAGTCTCAGCATCGGCAAGACCCGGCATCTGTCGCAGGACGAGGCGCGCCGGCGCCTGTCCGGCGTGCGGGACGACCGCTTGCAGGCAGGCGTCTGCTATTTCGACGGCCAGTTCGACGACGCGCGACTGGCGGTCTGCCTGGCGCAATCGATCGTCGATCACGGCGGCACCGTCATCAACCACTGTCCCGTCACCGGGCTGCTGAAGAATGCCAGCGGCGCCCTCGAAGGCGTGCAGTGCACCGACGAGCTGAGCGGACGCAGCCACGAGATCAAGGCGCGCTGCGTGATCAACGCCACCGGGGTGTTCACCAACCCGATCACGGCGATGGATGAGCCGCACACCCAGCCGCCGATCATCCCGAGCCAGGGCATCCATCTGGTGCTGGACCGGGACTTCCTGCCCGGCGAGGATGCGCTGATGGTGCCCAAGACCTCGGACGGCCGCGTGCTGTTCGCCGTGCCCTGGCACGGCAAGCTGGTCGTCGGCACCACCGACACCCTGATCAAGCAGGCCGACTTCGAGCCCAAACCCCTCGAAGAAGAAATCGAGTTCATCCTGAAGACGGCGCGCGACTACCTGAAGCGTCCGCCGAGCCGTGCCGATGTCCGCAGCGTCTTTGCCGGCCTGCGTCCTCTGGCCGCGCCCAAGGACAAGAACCAGTCGACCAAGGAGGTCTCCCGCAGCCACAAGATCGAGATCAGCCAATCCGGGCTGGTCAACATCGTCGGCGGCAAATGGACCACCTACCGCCAGATGGCCGAGGATGCGCTGGATGCCGCCATCAAACGCGGCCTGCTGCCACAACAGGGCTGCAGGACCCAGAACCTGCGCCTGCATGGCTACATCGACGCCGAGCATCATCTCGACGACACGCCGCTGACCCTCTACGGCAGCGACGCAAGCGCCATCGAGCAGATGGCCGCCAACGACCCCGGCCTGGGCCGCGTGCTGCACCCGGACTTTCCGTACACCTACGCCCAGGTGCAGTGGGCGATCGACCACGAGATGGCCGAAAGCCTCGAAGACATGCTGGCCCGTCGCATCCGCCTGCTGTTCCTCGACGCTCGGGCCGCCGAGCAGATCGCCCCCGACGTGGCGGCCTTCATGGGCAGCCGTCTGAACTGGAGCGATGCCCGCACCCAGGCCGAGGTGCAGAGCTTCCAGGCACTGGCCCGGCAGTACCAGCTCGCCGCCTGAGCCTGTCCGCGCCGCCAGCCCCGGCGGGCCGGCGGCCGCGACAAATCTGCCTGGGCGCAGGGGCTCAGGCCGCCTGCGCCGCC
>JBHADS010000105.1:0-7552 GCA_041855185.1 Lautropia sp.
CGAACACTGCTGGCAACCGCCTGCCCGTGACAGGGCGCAAAGGAGCGATGATGGATGATGGGTTGATTATTGGCCGATCAGGGAGCGACAACACAAGGACAAGCCCGTTCTTCGGTTCCGTTAGCCGCCCATCAGCAAGAAATGTCGGTTGATGAAATCCAGAAAGAGAGAGGATGTGCCGATTCTGCGGGTATTTCAACAGCCTGCTAGCGCATCCCCATCGACAGGATCTCATTGGCGTTGATGATGGCACCGGCGATTTCTTCGGTGCTGACCCGTTTGCTCATCGCCTGTTCGCGAATCAGGTCGTAGGCGTCGGATTCGCTGATGCCGCGGGTGCGCATCAGGATTTCCTTGGCTTCGGCCAGGCGACGCACGCCTTGCAGCTTGACTTCCAGCTTGCGCACGCGCTTGTCGAGGGCCTTGTGTTCGGCATCTACGTGTCTTGCCATCACGAGGGCCGAGAGCAGGCCAAAGGTGCGCACCGAGCTGGGCAGCACGGCGCTGGCTCGCAATCGCAGCACGGTTTCGAGGATGGTGGGGTTTTCGTAGGAGACGATGGCGATCAGCGTGGGGCGATGCTCGCCACTCACCCATGCGTAGTCGGCATCGAAGGATTCCGGCTGGATGGCGAGGAACACCACATCGATGCTGTCGGGCAGTCTGGGCAGGGGCGGCCAGCAGGCATGCACTTGGCAGCCAATGCGCTTCAGTTGCTGGGTCAGTTGCAGGCCATCGTCGTCGTCGGGATGAAAGACGGCCACCCGCAGGCTGCGCAATCCCTTCAGGGCGGCCGGCGTGTTCTTGCTGTGGCGCTGTCTGATGCCGTGTGTCTGCATGCCTTCAGCCCTCCAGTTCGCACAATCGGGCGGTCCAGTCCCCCAACGAATGCGTGACCATGTAGGGATCGGGGTGCAGCATGCGCTTGGCTTCGCGCACGATGGAAAATTGCCCGCGCGCATTTATCCTGCCGATGCGCGGATGCAAACAGGTATGGTGATTGTTGGGTTCGATGCGCACCCGGCCCTGGGGCGCATTGAACTCCGACCCCAGCAACCAGGGAAGGATCACGTCGATGCGGTCGCTGCCACACTGGCGAAACGCCTGCGCAAACAGGTGCATCTGGAAATACGATGCCTCCCAGCACAGGTTGGGGGTCACGTCGTCGCCGAAGCGCTGGCGCAGGCGCGCGAGACAGCGCTGGTTCTCGCGCGTGTCGATGGACTGGAAATACGGCGCCGAAGTGAAATGTCCTGCCGCGATGTCCGCGCCCATCTGCGCGACCTCGGCCTCGGATGTCGTCAGGCTGGAAATGGGCATGCGGGCCGGATCGAAGCCTGCTTCGGCATAGGCGCAATAGAAGCTGGCCGTGGAATCTCCGACGACGGTGGAGAAAATGAAATCCGGCGCCTTCTGCCGGATGTCCTTCATGATCTCGGCATAGTCCTCCTTGCTGGCACGAAGGCTCACGTAACGCTCACCCAGCTTCTCACCACCTTCGCGCTGCATCACCAGCTCACCCATCACGCGGTTGGATTCATAGGGGTAGATGTAGTCCGAGCCCACCAGATACACGCGCGGGCCAAAGCGCGCCGTCATGAATTCGGCAAGCTGCACGGCGTTCTGGTTGAGCGCCGCTCCGGTGTAGATGAGGTTCGGGGAAAACTCGAAGCCCTCATACAGGGTGGGATAGAAGAGCAGCTTGTTCCATTTCTCGACGATGGGGATGACGGCCTTGCGGCTGCTGGACATGTAGCAGCCAAAGATGGCGTTGACCTTGTCGTCGATGATGAGACGCTCGGCCAGCCTGGCATACATCAGCGGGTTGGACTGGGCGTCATAGCGCACCGGCACCAGCTCGCGCCCGTTCACGCCGCCAGCTTCATTGATCTCATCGATGGCCAGCAGCGTGCCCTGAATCTGGGAACGCCCGATGGTGGAGGTGACACCGGTTTCGGAGAACAGCACGCCGACACGCAGCGGATCCTGATGACTCCCCATGCCCGCCCCGCTCAACTGCGAGCCCAGCGGGCACTCAGCGCCGTCAGGTGCCGGGGAAGCGTCGTGACATCATCGACGATGCGATAGTGCTGCCACCCGAAGATGCGCCGCACGTATTCGTCCGCTTTCGGGTCCAGCGCCACGCAGTAGCAGCTCAACCCGGCCCGTCTGGCCTCCAGCACGGCCACTCGCGCATCCTCGATCAGGTAGTCCGCGTCCTGCACATCCACGTCGGAGGGGGCGCCGTCCGTCACGACCACGATGACGCGCTGGCCGGTCTGCTCCTGCCGCAGGTGGGCCGTGGCCCGACGCAACCCGGCCCCCAGGCGCGTGGACAGGCTGGCCTGCACCGACTGCACGCAGGCAATGGCCACCGGGTCATCCGGGGGCACATCGAAATCCAACAGCCGCAGATAATTCACTTCGGCCCGGGTATTGGACGAAAAGCCGTGGATGGCCAGACGCTCGCGCCGCCGGTCCACCGATGCGGCCAGCATCAGCGCGGCCTCCTTTTCCACATCGAGCACGGACTGGAAGGTGAAACCGATGCGGTCATTGGCGGATTCGGACAGATCCAGCAGCACCAGCAGGCTGGACGTGGGCAGATCCTTGCCCGGCCGCATGAAGAAGCGCGCCTCGGGCGAGAGCGCCAGTCGCCGCTCGACCCACACCTCGATCGCACCGTTCAGGTCGATGTCTTCCCCTTCCCACTGGCGACGCAGCCGGTGGGCGCGCGACAGCCGACGCAGATTGCGTCGTGGCACGGGGGGCAGTGCACGCGCTGCATTCAGGGCCAGGCCGGTGTCGATCCGCCACGCGGGTCGTTTCTCGATCACCGTGCACCAGTCGTCACGTAGCACGTCCACCCAGCAGTCCCACTCCGGATGGGTGTAGCGCCCCAGCTCGATCTCGTCCGCCTCGACGGGCACTTCTTCCAGTGCCATGTCCGGCCGGTTGGTTGGTGGCGGTGCATCCAGTTCCAGCGGATCGTCGGGTGGCGTGGGTGGCGGCGGGAAATCCCACAGAAAGCTGTTGTCGTCTCGCCAGGGTTGCGGCACGCTGTACTGCTGCGGATTGAAGCGCACCCGCATCTGGCCGAGATCATTCGCCAGAATGGATGCGGTGCGCCGAAAGGCATCGTAGTCTTCCAGCCCGCATTGCTCGCGGGTTTCGTTGAACAACTGCCGAGCCTTTTGCACCCAGTGGTTGCCGTCTTCGTAATCCGGATCCATCAGCGCACGATCCATGCGGTTCATCAGGCCGGCAAAGCTGAGGTTTTCCGGATCGGCCGGTGGAGCCAGCGCCGCCAACAACCAGCGACGAATGCCTGGATAACTTTCGCAGAGCAGCCAGTCGACGCGGGCATCCTCGATGCCCGACACCACCGCCACGCCCATCGGCTTGAGACCGCCGGCATCACGCGCCGGCACCGAATGCCGCAGATGCGCCACGGCGTGCGCCACCGCCGCACAATACAGTCGAAAGCGGTCGGCGCCGTCCATCACCGTGTAGCTGTCGGGCAACATCAGGTGGGTGGGTGTGAGCACCGGCCGCAGGGCGGGCGCGTTCAGCTCGGTCTGGCGACGTGCCTGAACCCGCACATCCCGATCGGCCAGCCCGGCAAGCAGCCAGGTCAGGGCCGGCAACGCCTGCTGCAGATCCATCGCGCTGGCCTCGCCCAGCAGAGCCTCGACCGCCGACGGGTCCTTCAGGCGGAAGAATGCCTGCTGTCGTGCGGGATCGAGGGGATAACGGCGCAGGCCGCCGAGAATCCAGCGCCCCAGCCCGGCCGCATCCACCCGGTCGAGCAGGGAATCGACCTGATCGAGCACGGCCATCGCCGATACCGCATCTTCGGCACACAGCTGCCCGATCCAGTGACGCACATCGGCGAGCGTATCGGCATCGCGGCGGCCCGACAGGCGCGGCAATACCGTGTCCATCTGCTGCCTGACCCAGTCGGCATCGAGGGTCCGGGTGTTCATCCGGGTGTTCAATATCGTCTCCTCCGGCTGCACTTCAGTCGAAATACGCCTCGACGAAGCCGCGCAACGCCTTCGCCATGTCCGGGTCATCGGTGAGCGCCCGGGTCATTGTCATGTCGCAACTGTCGCGCGGATCGACGCCATCCCGGATGAGGATACCCGCATAGATCAGCATGCGGGTGGAAACCCCTTCATCCAGTCCGCGTGTCTTGAGTGCACGAGAACGCCGTGCCACGCCCACCAGCTTTCCTGCCAGGGTTTCGTCGATGCCGGCCTCATGCGCAACGATGGCGGTTTCGGTCTGCTCGTCGGGAAAATCGAATTCCAGCGCGGCAAAACGCTGTCGGGTGGAGGGCTTCATGTCCTTGGCACTGCTCTGATAGCCGGGGTTGTAGGACACAACCAGCTGGAAGTCGGGATGCGCCTGAATCACCTCGCCCTTCTTGTCGAGCGGCAGCATGCGCCGGGCGTCGGTGAGCGGATGGATGACCACGGTAGTGTCCTGCCGCGCCTCGACCACTTCATCCAGATAGCAGATGCCGCCGTAGCGTACCGCCAGCGTCAGTGGCCCGTCGTGCCAGGCGGTTCCGTGGGCATCCAGCAGATAGCGTCCGACCAGATCGGAAGCTGTCATGTCCTCATTGCAGGCCAGCGTGATGAGCGGACGGTTCAGTCGCCACGCCATGTGCTCGACGAAACGGGTCTTGCCGCAGCCCGTTGGCCCTTTCAGGATGAGCGGCATCCGGTGCCGGTACGCCTGCTCGTAGAGTTCCCGCTCGTTGCCCAGCGCGCGATAGTACGGCTCCTCACGAATAAAGAAATCCGCAAGGGGATCCGTTTCCGATGTTTTCAGGTTCGTATTCATTTCCATCCTCGATGCGCCATCCCCACGCATCTCCGTTCTGTTTGTCACTTCCGGCACCACGGGGCGCCATGAGTCGCTGACGTTGCGGCGCCACGGGGAACTGGCCGGATGCAGAATTTCACCAGTGCCCGAACAGCATCAGCGCGCCGGGTATCCAGCAGGTGGCCACACCGACGAACACGGTGTACGCGCCCAGCCATTTCAGCGTCTTGCCCAGCCCCAGGGTCAGAAAGAAGGCAAACCAGAGACTGGACCAGAACAGCCACATGAGGATCAGGCGTAAATCGGCGGCCGTCGCGGCATACATCAGCGCATTGATGGCCACGAAAAGGCAGAACCAGCCCAGCCCCACTCCCCTGGTTCCAAACCACTGCACGCAGGCCAGATACAGGTAGGTGAAGGCAAACAGCAGCCCACCGGCCACCGCGTGGTAATCCGGCCCTGCTTCGGCACGGATCAGGCCCAGCACATTGATGAACAGTGCCAGCGAACCCACCAGCAGGTTGAATGGCGCGGTGTCCCTGCCATCGGGCCCCCGGATGAGCCCCACGCCATTGACCATGAGTACCGCACCAATGAAGAACAGCGCCACACCGAGCATGATGACCGCTCCATGAATCGATTGAAGTTCCAGACTGTTGACATGCCGTTTCTTGCAGACAACAGGTGTCCACATCAGCCAAATCGCCAGACAGCATCATGAGACCACGACAGGGACGCCGCCCGGAAGCGGCGTGCCCCCCGGCCTGCGTGCCTGCCACACCTGTCTGCACCGCCGAGCCCGAGCAACCCGCCACCGGAAAACCCGGATGTTTTCCAATAGCGGGCTCCTGCACATGCAGGTTCCGTCACCGATGCCTGACGTCCTCGTTGGGCAGGCCATCCATCGGGCACTCCGGTGCGCCGACGGTGGTGCGGGTGAAGGACTCGACCATCTTGCGGGTGCCTTCCGGATCCTTGATCCACTTGCCGTAGAACTCGTAGGGGCAGGCCGCCACACCGGTATCGCCCTCCCCTGCGGCGATCTTGGCGGTGTAGCCGCGATGCACCAGCTTGAACAAGTGGTTCTGCGACTGACCATTGCGGCGTGCATCGCGGATCAGGCTGGTGGACAGCTCGGCATATTGCAGGCCGTTTTCCTCGGTACCGCACTCGCCCAGCGTGCGGCCATCGAAGCCGATGATGGCCGAATGCCCGAAGAAGGAATACACACCGTCAAAGCCCGAGGCATTGGCCACTGCCACGTAGCAGTTGTTCATCCAAGCCATTGCCTTCGAGACCATGATCTGCTGATCCTTGGACGGGTACATGTAGCCCTGGCAGCGGATGATGAGTTCGGCCCCCTTCATCGCGCAATCGCGCCAGATTTCGGGATAGTTGCCGTCATCGCAGATGATGAGGCTGATCTTCAGCCCCTTCGGCCCTTCCGACACGTAGGAGCAATCGCCGGGATACCATCCCTCGATGGGCACCCACGGCATGATCTTGCGATACTTCTGCACGATCTCGCCCTTGTTGTTCATCAGGATCAGCGTGTTGTAGGGCGCTTTCTTCGGGTGTTCCTCATGGCGCTCGCCGGTGAGCGAGAACACGCCCCACACGTTGGCCTTGCGGCATGCCTCGGCGAAGATGGCGGTTTCGGCACCCGGGATTTCCGAGGCCGTGTCGTACATCTCCTGGTTGTCATACATGATGCCCTGGGTGCTGTACTCCGGGAAAATCACCAGATCCATGCCCGGCAGGCCACGCTTCATGCCCACGATCATGTCGGCGATCTTCCTGCAATTCTCCAGCACTTCCTCGTGCGTGTGCAGACGGGGCATCTTGTAATTGACGACGGCCACGCCGACGCAATCGTTGCTACTGGAAATGTCTCCGTGTCTCATGTCTCCTCTCCTTCCTGCAATGTCAGGCAAGTTCAAGCTGGGGCGCCAGCACACCTGCCGCCCCGTCCGCTCCGGGGATGGCTGCGCCGAAAGACGACGCCCCCTTTCCGGGATGGCACGGACAGCCGTGCCTGCCCAAAAAAGATCTGCACACCGAGCTGGTGCACGACCAAAAAAGCAAAAAAGGCCCTGGAACGGGACGTGCGCGCAGGGGCGCGCACATCTTGCGTTCCAGGGCCTTGTTGCCCGACACCTGGCTGGCATCATCGGCAGCGGGTGTGTCGGAACAGGCTGAGTCAGCCTGCTCTTGTGTCTCCTCCGTGTGCCATCCTCGGGCACACGCTGTCGAATGTACGCCGGAAGCCTGCCCGTCGGGCACTGGTGATATCCCTAAATCTCGGGAAAGAACGGGGGCGTGACACGCTCCAGGGGGTTTTCAGGCGGTTTTCACCGACACCACGACCGGGGTGTGATCGCTGGGTTTTTCCAGCCGGCGGGGCGCCCATCGTGTTCAGCAGGAACTAATGGCTTACCTGCTCGCCTGCTACCTTCGGAAGCAGCTCATCGTCGAGGCAGTGCGGCAAACCCATTTACATCGGAATCAAGTAGGGGCCGCGGCTCCAATCAATGGGGGGTCGGGGCTCCTCCCTGGAAAGCCCCCTCCACAAATTGAACCGCCCCGGGTTTCGCGGAGGCTCCAACTTTTGAGAAGATGGAGCCATGAAGACGAGAAAGAAGTTTCCCCCCGAGATCCGGGAGCGCGCTGTGCGCATGGTGTTCGAGCAGCGGGCCGAGCATGATTCCCAATGGGCCGC
>JBHADS010000106.1:0-3103 GCA_041855185.1 Lautropia sp.
ATTCGATCATTCATCGGCTTGGGGCGCTGTGTCGAAGACAGCGCTCTCGACGGAAAGAGCATGCACTCCCGGGTGCGCAAAGATCGCATCAGGGCCAATGTCCAGGGGCGCTGCCGGGCTCACCGCTGGTCTGGTGCGCTCCACTGGTGCGCGATGTACAGCGCCTGGAATGCCAGAAGCTGCTTCCTGCCGCAGAAATCTGCACAGACAGGCTGCAAGACTTCCATTTGCATTATGCGCCTTTCGTGCGACAGGGGCGGGAATCCGTGCATAGCACGCTCTGGATGGCGCGTGTTGACTGCAAGGTTCTCAGCGAGCGGCTGATCGATGCGATGCCGTGAACGGCGGCGCCTCTGGCCGCAAGAGAACCCGGATGCTGCGGCGGGTATGCTGGATGCGAACGTCAGTACGCCTTCCGTGTAGTCTTCCGTCAATGCAGCGGCACGGCGGGCCGGTCGGGGAAGTTGCCCATCTGGTAGCCGAGCCAGAGGCGGTTGGCGATCCGTCGGGCCATCTCGATGGCCTGGCGGGCCATCGGCTGGTTGGGGTGCGTGGCCAGGGTGTCGGCAAACAGGGCCAGCCAGTGCTGGAACATGGCGGCATCCAGCTTGGGCAGGGCGATGTGCTTGGGCATCGGTGCGCCGAGGAAGCGGCCGCTGCGGCACAGCATGCTCGACCAGAAATCCTCCAGCAGTTTCAGATGGGCATCCCAGTCGTCGATGTGGGCATTGAAGACCGGGCCGAGCACGGGGTCGGTCCGAACCCGACCATAGAACTGATGCACCATCAGCTTGATGTCATCGTCGTTGCACAGGGAAGTATCCATCGGGTAGGGCAGGGGGCGTTGGAGAACCGCGGGGCGCTTGGCGTGCGACCGGCAGGGCCAGTGGGCAGGGCTGAGCGTGCCCGCTTCATCGCATCGTATTGTCACGCGTGTGGGCCGCCGCGTGCATTGATCGAAATGAAGTTGTCGGGGTCTTCAGCTTCGCCGAGGCACGAGACCCAAAACCCCAGAGCCCGAGCACGGCACACCATGACGCTGTTTCCGGCCGTGAGCCCCCTGCTGGCGTTGGACGGCCACCAGAAGCCTGGCGCAGGCCATGTTGGCTGCGCCAGGCGATCTGCTGGAACCGAGGAGCACGCAAAGAACGTGCCCGATTCTATCGACTTGTTCCCGTAAGTGAGCGTCTACTTCCACTCCATCTCGCCTTTGACGACCTTCGCGCTCAGGGCCAGGGATTCCTCGCCGGGAAGGGCGGGGTAGCGGCGTTTCATGGCGACGCTCAGCTCGGATGAATCGGCGCTGCGCTTCGTTTCTTCCATGAAGGCGCGGATGTAGTCGGCGGTGAACTCGACGGCACGCAGGTCGAGGGGCGAGCCGTCGGCGAAGTGCCCGGGGATGACGACGACGGGGTCCAGCGCACGAAGCCGCTGCAGGGTGTTCAGCCAGTCGGTCTGGGACTGGAGGCTCGGCGTATCAGCCATCCAGACATGTTCGTTGCCGACGACCGGGATGCCGCCGACGACGGTGCGGATCGAGGGTATCCAGACGAAGCTGCGATCCGGGGTGGGGCCGTCGAGGCCGATGATCTTCAGCTCACGACCTTCGAGGGTCAGTGTGTCGCCCTGCAGGGCTTCGGGCACGATCAGGCGCTGAGGCGCCTGCGGGCCCAGTTGCGGCCCCCAGGTCTTCAGCTTGGCGTCCTTGGTCTTCTGGATGTGCGCGACGGTCTGCGGGGTGGCAAGCACCCGCGCGTCGGGGAATGCGCGCTTCAGGGTGTCCAGGCCGAAGTAGTAGTCCGGATCGCCGTGGCTGATGTAGATGGTGCTCAATCGCTTGCCGGAGGCTCTGATGCTGTCGACCAGTTGCTGGGCGTCGGCCTGCGAGAACTGGGCATCGATCAGCATCACCTCGTTCTGGCCTTGCACCATGACGGATGCCACCGAGAAGAGTGCGGGCGGTGCCGGCGTGAATACCTCCACGCCGAGGGACTGGGCGGGGGCCGGGCTGGCGTCTGGCGGAATGAGGGTGCCCGTCGGGCCTGTCGAGGGATGCGCGGCCGGCGCCGAGCTGTCACTGCTGGTGCTCAGCCCGGTGCAGGCCGACAGCAGGGCCGCGAGGATCGGCGCACCGAAGGTGCTCAGAAAACGCAGGGGCGAGAGACGGCGGGCGCTGGGAGGCATGGCAGGCGGCTTCGGTGAGGGTTTGGTTGAATGAACTGGGCACGGATTCGTCCGTGCGCTGGTCGAGATGGCGTGTGCGGCCAAGGCGCCAGGCGTCATGACGGCTTGGCTGACTTGTCAGAGGCACCCATGCGCCCATGCGGCCAGCGCCCGGTAGTGCCGGGCTGGGGACGGAAACCGCCGATGATGGCCGCAGGCCGCTGTTCTGCATCCGGAAAGACCCCGGGAGGCATGTTGACAAATGGAGCGCGTCGATCGAATGCATCGATGCCGCCTCGGCCGGTGCAGGGAAGTCGGGCCCGGTTCACGGAGCGGGTAGCGGGACGCCATTCTCTCCGAGGCGGGGGTGTGCGGCCGGACGCTGCATGGCTTGGTGCAACAGGGCTTGCGCTTCAAAAAAAACTCGTCCATAATCTCAAATTCATCCACACGGCACTATTTGATGGTGCTCGAGTAGGTATCCTGCCTGGGTGCTGAAGCAGTCGTGGATTGAATGGTTCTAGATGCCCATGTGGCTCAGTGGTAGAGCACTCCCTTGGTAAGGGAGAGGTCGCGCGTTCGATCCGCGCCATGGGCACCACTTATAAAAGCCGTTGCGCCGCTCTGGCGTGGTGGCAGTCGGAATCGCCGACAGCTCTCTGGTCGTAGCGCCAGCTCTCATCCAGACTTCAGGAGTCTTCAGAAAAATGGCAAAGGGTAAGTTTGAGCGTACCAAGCCGCACGTGAACGTGGGCACGATTGGTCACGTGGACCACGGCAAGACGACGCTGACGGCGGCGATTGCGACGGTGCTGTCGAAGAAGTTCGGTGGCGAGGCGAAGGGTTACGATCAGATCGACAACGCGCCGGAAGAGAAGGCTCGTGGTATCACGATCAACACCTCGCACGTGGAGTATGAGACGGCGACGCGTCACTATGC
>JBHADS010000107.1:0-5825 GCA_041855185.1 Lautropia sp.
CGGGCACACCTTCACCATTGGTGCCCACCACCACCGCACGCTCGTCGGCGCGCACCCGGTTGCAGCCGTCGGCCACCCAGTGCGTGACACTGGTCTTGCCGTTGGTGCCGGTGACGGCCACCAGATCGAAGGCGCGACTCGGCTGACCATACCACGCAGCAGCCACACTGCCCAACGCAACCTTCAGATCAGGCACCTGACAGCAAGGAACCGAAACAGATTCGCCAGGCATCGCGGCGCCGGCCTCACCGTCGCCATCGGCGGTGTGCCCCCCCGCCTCACGTCCCGTCGCCGGTGTTGCCGCCGGCTTGCGCCCGGTGTCCCGTTCTGCCTCGAACACGATCGCGGCCGCGCCGGCCTCGATGGCCTGACGGACATAGGCCGCCCCATCATGCCGCGCACCGCGCAAAGCAAAAAAAGCGTCCCCAGGACGCACGATCCGGCTATCCGCCGTCAGACTTCCCGTCTGCGGCAGATGCCGGCGCAGCCAATCTGGCAACTGCTCTGCGGTGAGGAGCGCCGGATCGTGTCCGGCCACGGCTTCTCTCATGCACCACCCCGTGCCGCAACGACGGCTCTTTCACCCAGCTGCCGCGCCACCAGGGTCCGGGTGGCCTCGGCAGCGGGGTCCTCGGCGGCGGTCTCACTGGCCATCACCGGCTCCGCGGCCGGCTTGCCGGCCGAGACTTTGGCTGCCGGCTTCGGCTGAGCCTCGTTGGCCGACATCTTCTGCTTGCCACGCGGCGGCGGAATCACCGCCTCGCGGGGGATGCTGACGTTCTTGACCCGACCGACATCACCCGGTGCCGAGGGCACGCTGTTGGGTGCCACCACCAGCTCGGGGGTGATCGGCGAAATCCGCGTGGCGAAAGGCGCATCCGGCTCGACGGCCAGCGTCTGCAGGGCTTCGCCGGTGATCCGTGCAAAGACCGGCGCCGCCACATCGGAGCCGTAGTATTTGCCGCTGCCCGGCTCGTCCACCATCACCGCCACGATCACGCGCGGATTGGACATCGGCGCCATGCCGACGAAGGAGCTGACGTATTTCTTGACGTACTTGCCGCCTTCCAGCTTCTTGGTGGTGCCGGTCTTGCCGCCCACCCGATAGCCGGGAACGGCTGCCTTGGCGACGGCATCCTTCTCGCCTGCCGACATTTCGAGGATCTGACGCATGGTGGCGGCCGTCTTGGGGCTGATCACCTGCTTGCCCTCCACCCGCTCGGAACGATAGCGGGTATTGGACACCTGGATCGCGCGAACCCGGCGCTCTTCTTCCGGAATCACCAGCGACACCGGCAGCACCTCACCCGGACCACTGAAGACCGAGTAGGCGCGCGCCATCTGCAGCAGCGACACCGACAGGCCGTGACCATAGGAGATGGTCGCGTGCTCGATCGGCTTCCACTTGTTGAACGGACGCAGACGCCCCGATGCCGCACCGGGGAAGCCGATCTTCGGCGCCTCGGTCAGACCGACCGAAGTCAGCAGCTTCCAGTGATCCTCCGGCGACAGGTTCAGCGCCATCTGCGCCGTGCCGATGTTGGAGCTTTTCTGGATGACCTGCTGCATCGTCATCAGCTCCTTCTGACGATGGTCATCACGGATCACGTCGCGGCCGATCTTCATGAAGCCTTCGCGGGCATCGAACATCGAGTTGGCCCGGTACTTGCCGCTTTCCAGCGCCAGCGCCGCCGTGAACACCTTCAGCGTCGAACCCGGTTCGTACAGGTCGGTGATGGCACGGTTGCGCAGATTGTTGCCCGACAGCGTCTTGCGATCGGCGGGGTTGTAGGAAGGCCAGTTGGCCAGCGCCAGGATCTGACCATTGCGCGCATCGAGCACCACGGCTGCGCCCGCCTTGGCTTTCTGGCTGACGACAGCCTCCTTGACGGCCTGGAATGCCTGATACTGGATGCGCGAGTCGATGGTCAGACGCAGATCGCGCCCGTCCTGCGGCTCCTTGATCTGGTCGATGCCACCGATGATCTGGCCGGTGCCGTCACGGCTGACGCGACGGCTGCCGGGCGTGCCGGCCAGCGTCGACTGGTAGGCCAGCTCCAGCCCTTCCTGACCGACGTGGGCGAGATCGGTGAAGCCGACCAGATGCGCGGCGATCTCACCCTCGGGGTAGTTGCGTTTGTACTCGCTGTCCTGACCGATGCCGCGGATGCGCAGCGCGGCGATCCGCTCGGCGGTGTCCATGTCGACCTGACGCTTCAGAAAGACGAAGCTGCGATCTCCCTGCGTCAGCTTGGCCTGCAGATCGAGCGGCTGCATGTTCAGGAGACGTGCGAGGTCCAGCAGCCGGGGGTCGGACAGATCGACGCGATCGGCATAGGCCCAGATCGAACGGGCCGGCAGGCTGGAGGCCAGCACCACGCCATGCCGATCGAGGATGCGGCCGCGGTTGGCCTGCAGTTCGATGGTCTTTTCGTAGCGCTGCGCGCCCTGCGCCTGCAGGAAATTCTTGGAAGCCGTCTGCAGGTAGAAGGCCTTGCCCGCCAGCGCGGCGAAAGCCAGGAAGATGACCGCAAACATGAAGCGCGACCGCCACAGCTGCAGGCGCGCCTGCAGCAGGTGGGGTGCAGCAAATTTGACGGATTTGACGGATTTGGCCATCAGCGGCTTCCTCTCAGATAAATCGTGCGCTCGGGGGTCAGCGACACCATGCGCAGATCCTTGCGTGCACGGTCATCCAGCAATGAGGGTTTGGACAGACGGGTGATCTCGATCTGCAATTGCGAATAGCGGACATCGAGTTCCCGCATCTGTCCCTGTGTGCGCTCCATCTCGGTACTGAGACGGCGCGCGCGATTCTGTGAAGTCACCAGCAGCAGCGCACAGATCAGCAGCAGCAGCGCCAGCACAATGTTGATCCGGTTCAGCATCATCGTTTCGTCCTCAGTGCAGTGTCACCGGCAAACGCTCGGCCACACGCAGCACGGCCGAGCGTGCGCGCGGATTGGCCGCCACTTCGGCATCGCTCGGCAGCACGCGGCCGTGGCTCTGCAGGAGTGGCTCTGCCAGCGGTTTTCCAGTGATGGGGTGACGCTTCCCATCCCTGCCGCTGTGACGAGCAATGAACTGTTTGACGACACGATCTTCGTTGGAGTGAAAACTGATCACGGCCAGGCGGCCACCCGGGTTCAGCCGTTCGAGAGCGATGTTCAGCCCCCGCGCGAGCTCGTTCCCTTCGTCATTGGTGTGAATCCGTACAGCCTGAAAGGTGCGTGTGGCCGGATTTTTGCCCTGCGCATTTTTTTGCCGCCGGCGGATGACCCCCGCCACGAGATCGGCAAGCTGTCGTGTGGTTTGAAGGGACGCCCCACCGGTCTGTTCGCGGCGAGCAACAATCTCCTTTGCAATCGGAAAAGCAAACCGTTCGTCACCATCTCGTTTCAATACCTCGGTAATTTCTTCGACCGACGCCTGCATCAGCCAATCCCGTGCCGATTGCCCCTGCGTCGGGTCCATCCTCATGTCCAGCGGACCTTCGCTGCTGAAGCTGAAGCCCCGCTCCGGATCATCGATCTGAGGCGAGGACACACCGAGATCGAGCAGCACACCATCAACCCCCTTCAGACCCCGCGCATCGAGCACCTGGTCGAAGGTCGAAAACCGCGCATGAACGATCTCGAAGCGCTCATGCCCGCATTCGGCAGCCAGAGCCTGCCCGACCCTGACCGCCTCCGGGTCCCGGTCGAGCGCCAGCAGACGACCCTGCGGCCCCAACGCCTGCAGAATCAGCCGGCTGTGCCCACCGCGCCCGAAGGTGCCGTCGACATAGACGCCATCGGGACGGATGCCCAGAGCAGCCACCGCCTCCCGCAACAGCACCGGCTGATGCGGGCGGAACGCTGCAACATCCTTCCCTGTGTCCAGATCCTCATTCATATCGTTCAAAGACCCGGAATGTCATATAGCCCCTCCGGCAAACCGGCCGATGCCTGCTCGTCCAGATAGGCCTCCAATGCCTGCTCATCCCACAGCTCGAAGCGTGTAATGTCTCCGAGCATCACAACCTTGCGATCCAAGCGCGCAGCCCGCCGCAGGATCGGGCTGACCAGGATGCGGCCCGCACTGTCCATTTCCACGGTTTCGGCTGTTCCAATCAGCAGCCGCCGCGTCCGGTCATCCTTCGCCGTGAAGGTGGACGCGATGTGTTCCCGAACCCGCTCCCATTCCGGAAGGGGGTACACCCGCAGATAGGCACCGAAGTGCCGGGTCAGCACCAGCTTGCGGACGCCCTGTTCTTCCAGCATCCCGCGCCACTGCGAAGGGATCGTCAGACGACCCTTGGCATCCAGCGTCAGAGGAAAGCTGCCTTCGAACATCGGTTCCCAACCCGTTAAGACCCGGCCTCATGCGTGCCGCCCCCCTGACCAACCATCCGGCCAACAGGGCGCATGAAGAACTCGCGGGATGGGCGCACGGGGTAATTGTCCCACTGCGCCCCACCTTTTCCCACAAATCCCCACCAGATCGAAGAATACGGGGGCTTCCGGGCAGCGTCAAATCGGGCGAAAGAGATTTTTCCTGCTATGACAATGGCTTACAGAGCATCGCTCATCCTCCGAAACCAACCGCTCGGCCAGTTTTCACGCACTTAGCGACACCAATGAAAGTAAGCCATCAAGTAATTGGCTGTTATTTGCAACGCATCTACAACAAATGTGAAAAAACAGGGGCCGACCAGCGGTCGCCTGGCGCGACCAACGGCGGCCGGACGGTGGTCCAAAGACCGACTCGTTGCCCGGGCACCACTGAAGCGCCGCATCGAGCCCGACTTCCGGCCCTGGACTGCTGCTTTTTGGCCATAGCCCCTCGGCACGCAGCCCGAAGCTGAAGCGCACACTGACTTGACAGTCTGACCAACGGCCGTTCCAGCGCAATGAAAGGGCGCCGGGCCGAAAAATCAGCCGACGAGTGACGCCGTTATGCAGCATAAAAGAAACAGTCCGGCATTCACGAACTGCATGAAACACGTATCAACGCCGCGAACAAAACGAGGGGATTCGCAATGATTCTTAAGTTTTCTTACAAGAATCACCCGTTCGGCGAGAAAAGGAGCGGGTCTGTAGGCCGGATTCTGTCCGCCCCGGACGGGGCGTGACGGTCATTCCTCTGGGCCGGACGTTGCCGCCCGGCTCTAGCCATCTACCCGCATGCTCGGATGGGCCACCCTGTGCGGCCCGGGGGCCGCGTCGCATGCCTACATGATGTTGCTCCGGATGGGGTTTGGCCTGCCACGCCTGTCACCAGCCGCGCGGTGGGCTCTTACCCCACCTTTTCACCCTTGCCTGCCCCAGTGACTGGGACGGGCGGTCTGTTTTCTGTGCCACTGTCCGTCGCCTTGGACCGCAGAATGGGCGCGTGTCCCACTTTGCCGCCGTATAGCGCCTGGCCGTTAGCCAGCATCCTGCCCGATGGAGTCCGGACCTTCCTCCGGGACATGCCCGGCGACCGTCCGACCCGCTCCGCCCGGAACTGTACCACCGCCGGCCAGCACGTGCAGGGGACGGGCCTGCCTTCCCGCCCAGATCGGCACACCGTAGCCCGCCATCGTCCCTGGCGCCATCGCCCCTGCCACTATCGTCCTTGCCACCATCACCCCTGCCACTATCGCCCCTGCCACCATCGCCCGTATGCCGCCATCATCCCTGTGCCTCCATCATTCTGGATGCCGGACGACGGCCACCCCGCCCTGCTGCCCGTTCATCACCCGTGACTCGACAGCCCGCGCCCCAACGCCGATGCTGGCGCGGTGCCAAGAACCCTTCATTCAAGGATCTTTTGATGAATCACCTTCAGAAACGGCGTGCTGC
>JBHADS010000108.1:0-3519 GCA_041855185.1 Lautropia sp.
AGCACGATGGGCGCCGGCGAACCGGGCCGAGCCAGCCGCGGCTGCCAGCGTCGGGCAAAGATCCGGCCATGACCGGTCTCTGCCCACAGATCATCGATTTGCATCGTCGTCTCTCCTCTATGTCTGCTGTGTCTGATGCGAGTCGCCCGGCGGCCCCGGTTCCGGGGCTGCCCCCGGCGATCAGGTGCATGAGGCGCTCGCGTGGCATGGCAGGGGCCGGGAGGGGTGCTCCGGGCAATCTGGCAGGCCCGCCGTGCGTGCGCTGCGGCGATGGACAGCGTCCCAGGCCATCGCCGCGGCGACTGACCCGGAGCCAGACCATTGTCCGGCAAAGATGCTCACAGATGCTGCCAACTCCGGGGCTGGAGCGCAGGACGCCTCCCCCTGCCCCGAGTTGGGCAGCGCAGCATGCGGCCGCACAAATACCGCCCGGCCCGCAGCGGGCCATGCCCCGATCGCCGCTGCGAAAGCTCCCGAGGCACCTCACTCCACGCCCGGGATGCTGGCCCGATCGAGCGGCCGGCAATGCTGCTGGCGGAATTGCTGCGGTGTCATTCCCGTCCAGCTGGTGAAAGCGCGTGCGAAGCTGCGCGCGTTGTCGAAACCCACCTGCCCCGCCACCTTCTTGATCGGGTCCTGGGTACGGATCAGCAGCTGCCGCGCCCGCTCCTCGCGCACCTCGTCCTTGATCGCCTGCAGGCTGGTGCCATCCTCCTTCAGAAAGCGGTGCAGGCTGCGCACCGACACATGCAGCGCCTCGGCGATGGCTGCCGCCGTCTGCTCGGCGCCCGAGCCGGTCTCCCGCAGCAGCTGCTGCACCCGATGACGCACCAGCCGGTCGCGCCGGTAGGGCTTGACCACCACCAGCAAGGCCCGCTTCAGCATCTGGTTCAGCGCCGCCTCGGTCCGCCGCACCGGCATGTCGAGATAGCCGGCATCGAAGCGCAGGCAGGCGTGGGGGGCGCCATAGCGGATCGGCCCCGGAAACATGAGCGCCAGCTCGGCCGCGTAGGGGGGACGCTCGAAAGGCAGTGCCACTTCAGCCAGCGAGATCTGCGAGTCGAGCAGCCAGCAGGCCGTGCCATGCATGACGCGCAGCACCGTCACCATCGAGAACACCCGCGCATCGGGATGGATCGGCCGGTTCTCGACCAGCGTCACCGTCGCCCAGTTCTGGCCGGACAGCGAGGCCGGCGTGCGCCGGAGCGGCTGCCGGGGCGGGCACTGCAACTGCAGGCTGATGTCCCGCGTCAGCAGGCCGTGGTGGCGGCACCAGCGCTTCAGCGCCACCCGCAGGTCCGGCGATGTCAGCGAGGCCCGGGCAAGCATCCCGTAGCTGCCCCAGCCCATCGGCTGGCTGAAGGCGCCCAGACCTTCGTCGTCCAGATCCTGCATGGCATAGGCCGACAGGCGCTCGACCTGCCCTGCCGTGACGAAGCCGCCCAGATCCTGCAGCTCCTGCGGCGTGATTTGTGCATACAGCAACGCATCGGCCGGGCTCCTGCCCCGCAGGGTGTAAGCCCTGAGGATGGCGTGGATGAAGGGCACCGGCGTGGCGCGCACCGGTTGCACATGCCGGCTGCTGGTCTGGGATGTATCGTTGAAAGTCGACATCATACTGGCCCGGGTGGTCTGCACACGATGATTGCGTGGAATGGGGAAAACGCCAATGGACGACCGGCTCTCGAAGCGCTCATAAACAAGCGTCGGGATTTGTGGGTACGTTGGCACTAATTGCCCACGCATTATCGCAAACCTGCGGCACCAAAGTCTTTAAGATCGTCGCAGAAAAACGGGGGCACCCCGACCCCTCCCCCGTCCCATGAGGAGACCTGAACCCATGAGCGCATCCCCGAGCACGCCCGAAGCCGGCATCAGCTACGCCAAGGGTGAGACCCGCACCCCGCTGATCGAACAGACGATCGGTGATTTCTTCGATGCGATGGTCGAGCAGCAGCCCGATGCGCTGGCGCTCGTCAGCCGGCACGAGAACAAGCGCTTCAGTTACCGGGAACTGCAGACTCAGGCCAACCAGCTCGCCAGCGCGCTGCTGGCAGCCGGGCTTCGGCCCGGCGACAGGGTCGGCGTCTGGTCGCACAACAACGTACCCTGGGTGCTGATGCAGCTGGCCACCGCCAAGGTCGGGCTGGTGCTGGTCAACATCAATCCTGCCTATCGTCTGGCCGAAGTCGATTACGCGCTGAACAAGGTCGGCTGCAAGGCGATCGTCACCGCCCGCAGTTTCAAGACCAGCGAGTATGTCGAGATGCTGCGCAAGCTGGGGCGTGCCAAGCTGCCGCAGCTCGCCAACATCTGGTGGATCGACTACGAAGGCGATGCCGACGAGCCGGCCGGCGACATTCCGCTGGCGCGCTTCTCGGAGCTGATGAGCACCGGCGAGCCCAACGACCCGCGCGTGGCCCACGTCCAGAAATCGCTGAAGAACACCGACCCGATCAATATCCAGTTCACCAGCGGCACCACCGGCTTCCCCAAGGGCGCCACCCTCACCCACCGCAACATCCTGAACAACGGCTTCTTCGTCGGTGAGTGCATGAAGCTGACGCCGGCCGACCGCCTCTGCATTCCGGTGCCGCTCTATCACTGCTTCGGCATGGTGCTGGGCAACCTCGCCTGCATCACGCACGGCAGCGCCATCGTCTACCCCAACGACGGCTTCGACGCGCTGACCGTGCTCGAAACCGTGCAGGCCGAGCGCTGCACCGGCCTGCACGGCGTGCCCACCATGTTCATCGCCGAGCTGCAGCACCCGCGCTTCAAGGAGTTCGATCTGAGCTCGCTGCGCACCGGCATCATGGCCGGCTCGCCCTGCCCCATCGAAGTGATGAAGCGGGTGGTCAGCGAGATGCACCTGTCGGAAGTGACCATCGCCTACGGCATGACCGAAACCAGTCCGGTCAGCTGCCAGAGCAGCACCGACACCCCGCTCGACAAGCGGGTCTCGACGGTCGGCACCGTGCAGCCGCACCTGGAGATCAAGATCATCGATCCGGACACCGGCGAGACGCTGCCGCGCGGGCAGTCGGGCGAGTTGTGCACCCGCGGCTACTCGGTGATGCATGGCTACTGGAACGATCCGGACAACACCGCCAAGGCCATCGACGACGAAGCCTGGATGCACACCGGCGACCTGGCGACGATGGACGAGGAAGGCTACGTCAACATCGTCGGCCGCATCAAGGACATGGTGATCCGAGGCGGCGAGAACATCTACCCGCGCGAGATCGAGGAAATTCTCTACCGCCACCCCCGGGTCCAGGACGTGCAGATCGTCGGCCTGCCGGACAAGGTCTACGGCGAGGAGCTGTGCGCCTGGATCATCGTCAAGCAGGGCGAGGAACTCACCGAGGATGAGGTCCGCACCTTCTGCCGCGAGCAGATGTCGCACTACAAGGTGCCCCGCTATGTGCGCTTCGTCGACGCTTTCCCGATGACGGTCAGCGGCAAGATCCAGAAGTTCCGCATTCGGGAACAGATGTCGGAGGAGCTGGGCCTGAC
>JBHADS010000109.1:0-3308 GCA_041855185.1 Lautropia sp.
GAGCTGGGCATCTTCCTGGGCAGCTTCCTGAAGGCGCACAGCCAGGCGCCCGAAGACCTGCCCGATGATCCGGGCGAGGAAAACGCGCTGGCGCCGAGCAACGCCGCATCGACGGCTCATTCGGAGACGGGCGCGGGCGAGCACAACGGCTGAAGCTCGGGGGAGGGGCACTACTGCCACTGCCCCCTTGCCACAAGCCAGGGCTTCGCTCACTGTCTCAGTCAGCTTCGGTCATTGCCTCTGTCACGGGCACGATCCTGCTGCGCTGCTGGCATCACGGGCTGGGTACAGAGCCTGCACAGGTACAGTACAGGTGCGGGCAGGGCCAGGCTGACGGGGCAGAGGCAGGCACCCGCACGCGCCCGCAGCCACGGCCTGAACCTGTGCCGGCAACCTGCCGAGTAACCCGGGCACCTGCACACGCCTGCAGGTAGCTCAGATGCTGGGCGACCAGCCGGGCAGCGGCGCCCGCGCGAGACTAGGGGGGCAGGCGAATCTGCTTTCAGCGGCTTTCTGTCGCGCCCTCGGCTGCCTTGTCGGCCGCCTTCTGTTCGTTCGGGCTGGGCCGGGCGCCGATCGTGATCGGCAGCTCGATTTCCTGGCCGTTGCGCAGGAAACGGAACTGCGCACTGGAGCCGGGCGAGAGTCGGGCGATGGCATTCAGCATCTGTGTCGTGTCGACGATGCGCTCGTCGTCGATGCCGATCAGGATGTCGCCCGTGCGCACCCCGGCCTGTTCGGCCGGACTGTTGCGCACCACGCCGGCGATGATCGCGCCTTTCTGCTGCAGGGGCAGCTCCAGCGCTTCGGTCAGCTCCGGGGTCAGATCCTGCGGCTCGACCCCGATATAGCCCCGGATCACGCGACCGTGGGTGATGATCTGGTTCATCACCTCCTGCACGATCGAGACGGGGATGGTGAAACCGATGCCCAGTGAGCCCCCGGTGCGCGAATAGATGGCGGTATTGATGCCCAGCAGACGGCCTTCGGTGTCGACCAGCGCGCCGCCCGAGTTGCCGGGGTTGATCGCCGCATCGGTCTGGATGAAGTTCTCGAAGGTATTGATGCCGAGCTGGGTACGGCCGAGGGCCGAGATGATGCCCATCGTCACCGTCTGGCCCACGCCGAAGGGGTTGCCGATCGCGAGGACCACATCGCCGACCGACATCTCGTCCATCGTGCCGAACTCGATGGCGGGCAGTCCCTGCCGTTCCACCTTGAGCACGGCCAGATCGGTGTCGGGATCGCTGCCGATCAGCTTGGCCTGCAGGCGCTCGCCATCGGCCAGGACCACCTCGATCTGCGTGCCGTCGCCGAGCACATGGTGATTGGTCAGGATGTAGCCATCGGGGCTGGCGATCACGCCCGAGCCCATGTCGCTTTCGGGGTTCTCGGCTTCTCCCTCCTCTTCCTCGGAGAAGGGGGCGGGCAGGCGGCGGTTGCGGGGCGGACTGTCGCCGCTGCCTTCGTCCTCGCTGCTGGCCACGCCATCATTGCGGGCCGAGATGCTGACCACGGCCGGCGTCGCTCGCCGCGCGGCTTCGCTGTATGACAGAATCGCGGTAGCGGGTGCGTCGACGGCTGGCGGCGTCGCGCTTGCTGCGGCGAGGCTTTCCTCTGCCGCCGACGGGAGGCGGCTGCGTTCGGGCAGCCATTCCGGGCGGAAGGTGCTGACGGCGAACAGCGCCGCGACCACCACGGTCACGGCCTGGGCGAACAGCAGCCAGAGTTTTCTCATCATGCCCGGGCACCTGTCATGAATTCCGGCCAGGCATGGTCAGCGCCGGACACCAGGAGGCACCGCGTGGCACCCTGGCATCTGGAAGGCATCTTGGAGAAAAATGAATGGCGCATGTTTCAGTATCTGTCCCGACCGGGGATCTGCTGAATCACCTCAGTGATCTCTTGCGTCCTGCCGATATCAAGGATTATTCCCCAAACGGGCTGCAGGTGGAAGGCAAGGGGCAGATTGCCCGCATGCTGTGCGCCGTCACGGCCTCGCAGAATGTGGTGGACCGGGCCGTGGCCGATGGCGCGGATGCGCTGCTGGTGCACCACGGTTATTTCTGGAAGGGCGAGGATGCCCGGATCATCGGCGTCCGCAAGCGTCGGCTGGCGGCGCTGCTGAAGGCGGATATCAATCTGATTGCCTACCACCTGCCGCTGGACGTGCATCCGGTCTACGGCAACAACGCGCAACTGGGGCAGCTGCTGGGCTGGCCGGCCCAAGCCTACGGCGGAGAGTCGGTGGGCAAGGATGCACCGCTGATCGCCTGGCACGACCTGCCGGCGCCGATCGACAGCGAGACCCTGCGGCAGGGACTGGACGAGCGTCTGGGCCGTGCCCCGCTGCTGGTCGGCGAGCTGGGGCGTCCGATCCGGCGCATTGCCTGGTGCACGGGTGGGGCGCAGGATTTTCTGCAGCAGGCCATCGATCTGGGGGCGGACGCCTTCATCAGCGGTGAGATCTCCGAGCGCACCACCCATCTGGCGCGCGAGGCCGGCGTCATCTATGCGGCGGCTGGCCATCACGCCACCGAGCGGGGCGGGGTGCAGGCGTTGGGCGCGCATCTGGCCGAACACTTCGGTATCGAGGTGCGTTTCGTCGATGACCCCAATCCGGTCTGAGCGGCGCCGGACGCAGGGCGGCCTTGCCAAGCAAAACGCCCCGGCCTGTTTCCAGCATGGCTGGCAAGAGGGCGGGGCGTCGGTAGGGGACCGGGGGCCGGGGAGCGCTCGGCCGCTCACCCCTTCAGGATGCTTCGAGCGGCGTCGAAGGCTTTCCGGCGCATGAACCGGCCGCCGGGTGGCGGCACGGTCCCGGTATCAGCCTGCCAGGAATCAGGCGGCTTTCTTCTTCAGCTCGTCGCGGATTTCACGCAGCAGCGTGATGTCTTCCGGCGTGACGGGCGCCTCGGCCGGCTTTTCCTTGATGAAGGCTTTCTGGGCCTTGGAATACAGGCGAACCATCTGGAAGATGATGAAGGCCAGGATCAGGAAGTTGATGAACACCGTCAGGAAGTTGCCGTAGGCGAACAGCGGCACGCCGGCCTTGTTCAGCGCGTCATAGGTCATCGGAACGTTCTCGGGAACCTTCGACGACAGGATGATGAAGTAGTTGGAAAAGTCGAAGCCACCGAAGATGGCGCCGACCACGGGCATGACGATGTCCTTGACGAGCGAGTCGACGATCTTGCCGAAGGCTCCGCCGATGATCACACCGACGGCGAGGTCGACGACGTTGCCCTTGAGGGCAAACTCTCTGAATTCCGACATCATTGACATAGCTGTTTCTCCTGGCCTGCTGA
>JBHADS010000110.1:0-10445 GCA_041855185.1 Lautropia sp.
CGGCTGGCTCTGCTGCGCGGCCCGCAGGCTGCGCGCATGACGCAGCGACAGTTGCTGCGCCAGCAATTCCTCCAGAATCACCCGCTGGCAGGCGGGCGCCTGCCGCTCGTGCAGCGCCTGCAGATCGGTGCCCGGCGGCGGATGATGAATGATCTGCAGCGCCTCGGCGAGCGACGGCAGATCCTGTAGGCCGAACTCGGCCAGCAGTGCAGGCGGCAAGGTGTCGGCCCAGCGGCATTCCGCCAGCGCCTGTCCGATTTCCTTGCGCAGCAGCGCCTGCCCCAGGCCCGCCACCGTCGGATAGACAGGCGTCAGACGATCAGGCAGCGGCGTATCTTCCGTCACCATCCGATAGCGCGGATGCACCATCTCCCGCCCGAACAGACCGACCCGCAGTTCGCCGAAGGCGCGCACCAGCCTGCCGGGCGTCAACTGGCTCAGCTGCGACGGATAGAAATGCAGAAAGCGCAGCTGCAGCTCGCCACTGTCATCGGCCACCTGCACCTGCAGCGCCCGCCGGGCCCGCCCGCCCGTCACCTCGGCCTTCAGCACCCGCGCCTGGATCTGGGCATGGCTGCCATGCACCAGACGGGCGATCGGCGTCAGCCGGGTTTCATCCTCGTAGCGCAGCGGCAGGTGAAGCAGCAGATCCTCCCGGCTGCCCAGCCCCAGCTTGCTCAGCACCGAGGCGCCATCGCGCCGGCCGGCGCCCGCCTTCTTGTTCACTCGATGACGACGATCGCTTCGACCTCGAAGGGCGCCCCCTTCGGCAAGGCCGCCACGCCCACCGTGGAGCGTGCCGGATACGGCGCCTGGAAATACTCGGCCATGATCGTGTTGACCACGCCGAACTGGCCCAGATCGGTCAGATAGAGCCCCAGCCGAACCACCTGATCCAGACGACCGCCACCGGCCTCGACCACCGCCTTCAGATTGCGGAAAGCCTGATGCACCTGCGCCTCGAAGCCGCCGGCCGCCAGTTCGCCGGTAGCCGGATCGAGCGGAATCTGACCCGACAGATAGAGCATATTGCCGGCGCGCACCGCCTGCGAATACGGACCGATCGCGGCCGGGGCGTTGGGGGTGGAAATCGGGGTGGACATGGATGCGCCTCCTGATGGAATGAATGAAAGCCCGGAATCACGGATGAATCACCGATTCTAGAGCCTGTGATGCACTTGTTTCATCCCCACGGAAATCCCTGCGGGTACGCGGCAAGGCGCAACGCATGTCGAATCCCGGATCTTGAAGATCCAATCCCTCCGGGCGCGCACGGCAAGGCGCCCGCGCCGGGCCTCATGCCATCCCGACCCGGCGCGGCATGATCGCCAGCACGTCCGGGCGGTGAGAGACCAGCAGCACCGTCGCGCCGGTCTGGCCGAACAGCCGCGCCAGCAGGACGGGCGCCTGATCATCCAGATAGGCATCGATGCCATCGATCAGCAACAGACGAGGTTTCAGCAGCGCCGCCCTAGCCATCAGCAGACGGACCCGCTCGCCGGCCGAGAGATTGCGCCCGCCTTCGGCGATCCGGCCGTCCAGCCCCTTCAGGCGTTCCAGGCACGCCCCCAGCCCGTACTCGAGAGCAACGGCCCGAATGTCCTCGTCCGCCGGCCGGCGTGCAATGCCCAGTGTCAGCGCCAGCCGCAGACTGCCGGCCAGAATGGGGCTGTAGGGGGCCAGCAGCACGCAGCGCCCCGGCGCCGAGGCCCGATACTGAAAAGGCGACTGCCCCTCGATCAGCACGAGCCCCGCCTCCAGCGTGTCCAGCCCCGCCAGCGCCTGCAGCAACAGCGTCTTGCCCGCCCCATTCGGGCCCACCAGCGCCGCCCGCTCGCCCGGCTCCAGATTCAGGGCGAGCGTGCCGCCCCCCGCCACCCGGGCCTCGCGCACACACAGCGAAGCACCGGCGCTGCCTGCCTCCGCGTCGGCCGCCCGCTCGGCCCGCACCAGCGGCAGCCTGGGCATCTCCAGCAGGGCCAGACAGCGGGCGCGCGCCGCGCACCAGGCGTGGTAGCGGTTCTGCACACTGGCCAGCTCACGCAGCGGATGAATGATCATCCCCAGCACCGCCAGCGCGGCTGCCACCGTGGCCGGCTCGATGCGCCGGACAATGGCCGTCCAGAGCAGACAGGCCGACGCGACCCCCAGACAGGCATCCGGCACCGCCCGCGCCAGCGCCGCCCAGCTCGTCCGCTGCAGCGCGGCCTCCCGCAGACTGAGCGTCCGCGACTGCAGACGCTGCAACTCCTTCGAGGTGCGCCCCATCGCATGCAGCGCAGCCGCCGAGATGGCCCGCTCGCTCATGTCCACGGCGATCCGGGCCCGCATCCTGCGCAGCTGCTGGTGGGCCGGCCCCAGCCACAACCCCACCAGGTACAGCATCGCGATGCCGATCAGCAGCGGGACGGCGACCGCTGCCGCGAGGGCCGGATGGAGCCACCACAGGGTGAAGGCCGCCAGCGGCAGCAGCACCGCAGAGACCAGCAGGCGCGTCATGCCCAGACTCACCCAATTGCGTACTGCCGACAGATCGCCGACGAAGCGCAGCGTGACGCCGCCGCTTCGCCGTCTGGACAGCGAGCGCACCGACAACCGGGCCAGGTGCCGATACAGCACGACCCGAAGCTGCGCAATGTAATCCTGCCCGAGCGCTTCGGCCGCCCGGCTGCCCAGCAGCTTGGCAACGGCCATCAGCAGCCCGGACAGCACCACCAGCATCAGCGCCAGCAAGGGTTGCCCCGTTCCGCCCTCATGCAGATGCGCAAACAGGCGCCGGGTTGCAAAAGCCGCCATCGCCACCGCCGCAGACTGCAGCAGCGCAAACAGCACCACCCGCAGAAAGTGACGATGCCTGCCCTGGGCAATGATGGGCGGCATCTCCCGGTCTGGGTTCATGCAGAAACCAGAGGCTGGCCATCCCTCGGCGCTGCGGCTGGGCTGCTCAGCAGGCTGTTGGCCTTGACCGGATCGCAGAGATCATGCCGATACAGCAGGGGCAGACCCGTGCACTGCGCCGCCTCCTGCGCCGCCAGCGGTGACAGCGTCACCAGCCCGGTGAGCGCGCTGGCAGGCATCCCCATTCCGGCCAGCACCTGCTGCCCTCCCAGGGCCGACAGCGCATCCGGAACCGCCAGCAGCACCGCACCGAACAGGCGCTGGAACTCGGCACTGCGCAGCAGCCCTGCCGTTTCCTGCTGCAGAATGCCGTCGGCCAGCTCGATGACGATCGCTTCGCAGCGTGCCTCCACCGCCTTGGCCATCAGCGTCTCGATGCCGCGCATGATCCGGCTCAACGGCTCCCGATAGGTCGAGACCATGCCCGCATCGGTGAAGTCCGCCACATAGTGAGCCCCCGAATCCTGAAAGGAAAGGAAGTCGCCGAATGAACCCGTCCCGGTCGCCTTGATCGCCGCAACCCGATGACCGGCCCGGACCAGACCGTAGGCAAGGCTCGAGGTAGCCACCGTCTTGCCGGCATTCATCGATGCCCCCACCACCACGATGGCTTTTGCGCCGCCTTCGTAGCAGCGCTCGGTCAATGCATAGTCCTGCAGGTTCAGTATCCGCCCCTGCTCGTCGGTCAGCAGTCCGATCGGTGCCAGCCGCGTCGGTTGCGTCACCTTCTGATGGCGCTGGCGCATGCGCCCCGCGACCCCGCCCGAGGCCAGCATGTCCACCAGCGTGTCATCCAGCTCGGCCACGCCCTCGAACTGGTCCGAAGCGTAGCGGGCGCCGCAGGCCAGCACCACCAGGTCTCCGGCATACAGGGCCGAATGCCGTCCCTGCGCAAGCTGCACCCGCTTGTGCTGTCCGATCTGCTCCACCCGTGCGAGCAGCAGATCACCCGGTCTGGCCTGCGCCAGAGCGGCAGCCGACGCAAAATGCGCATCCGATTCGCGCACGCGCCGGGTCGTGAAAGTCCATTTGGCGCTGTTCAGCCAACCCGTGGCGTTGCGCAGATCATTGAAATGATGAATGGTGCCAACCAAGATTCATGCCCTCAGAAGTTGGGGAGAAAAAACCGCACTTCGCCGCAAGGACGGCACGGAAAAAAGTCTGGCTTCGACACGGGAGAGCGCCTCCCGATCGCCGGCGATCAGCTCCAGCAGCCGCCCCTTGAGCGCGCAGTGCCTGAAACTGTGACCGCATCCCGGCAGCCGGTGCAGGCGTGCATCCGCCTGCACGCCCAGCGCATCGGCCGTCTGATGCAGAGCCCGTACCCAGGCTTCGGCGCGGGCCAGCCGGTCGGTGCCCTGCAAGGCATCCAGATCCGGATGACTGCGCGTGGCCGCATCGGGCCGGTTGTCGCACTCACCCACGGCCACATCGATGGGCAGCGCCAGAAAGCGCTCCAGGCCGCGGGCACACTGCGGCCCCCAGTCCCCGGCCCCCTCATCGGCATCCGGACCGATGCCCAGCGGAAATGGCTGCTCGCGCAGCGGCATCGTGTACCAGCCGGCCGCCCCCAACACCAGCCGGGTGACACGGTGCGGATACAGCATCGCAAAGCGATGGCAGAACTGCGCACCGCCCGAATAGCCGAACAGCTCGAAGCGCTCGGCCTTGCAGAAGCCTTCGGCCGCCAGATCCTCCAGCAGACGCAACAGCGCCAGATCGGCGCGATGCGGTCTCACCACCTGCTGATAGCCGCGCCAGGTCGATTTGTCGAAACGGGGAACGACGATCGTCCGACCGGTACGCTCGCTGACGCGGGTCAGCACCTGCACCATCTCCCGTGCATTCCGGCTGATGCCATGCACCGCCACCAGCGGCGGCGCAGCAAACTTTGCCCGGGCCAAAGGCGGCTGGGCAATCCAGCAGGCCAGCCCCCGCGGACCCACGGGCGCCCTGTAGAACACATGAGCCTTTCTTGCATCGGCCAGAACCGGCTCATCCCCGCCAGCTGGTCTCAACTTACTCATGCGCAGATCCTCTCGTCGGTTGAACACACAGGCCCGGGCCGTCCCGATGACTGCCACCGTGCCATTCGTCATGGCCGTGACTTTTGCACATCAAGATGACAACTCCGTGAACGACTTCGGTCACGACGAGCGCCGCAGCAGGTTGCGGGTTGCTGGTTGCTGGTTGCTGGTTGCTGGTTGCGGGTTGCCGGTTTCGGGTTTCGGATTGACGTTCGGGCTGATGTTTCGGGTTGCCGGTTGCCCGGTCGATGCCCCTCTGAGCCTCACGCCCCGCACCCGAACAAGGATCGGCACGCCACCCCCTGCCGCATCCACTACCATTGCATGAAGATTGCAGGGAGCGTGTCCGGCACCCGATCACACCCGCCAGCGCCGCAAGCCGGTGATGGCAGGACGGCACGCTCCTGCCCCGACATCCCTCGCCCGCCCAGACACGTCGATACCGTGAGCGCACGCCCTTCTCTCCGCCCGATGCACCACCAGCCCATCCGCATCCGGGGCGCCCGTCAGAACAATCTGAAGAACCTCAGCCTCGACATTCCCACCGGCCAGCTGGTGGTCGTCACCGGCGTGTCGGGCAGCGGCAAGTCCTCGCTGGTGTTCGACACCCTCTACGCCGAAGGTCAGCGCCGCTATGTGGAGACCTTCTCGGCCTATGCGCGGCAGTTTCTCGACCGCATGGATCGCCCGCAGGTCGACAGCATCGACGGGGTGCCGCCGGCCATCGCCATCGACCAGACCAATCCGGTGCGCACCTCGCGCTCGACGGTCGGCACGATGACCGAGCTGAACGACCATCTGAAACTGCTGATGGCCCATGCCGCCACGCTGCACTGCCGCCAGTGCGCCCAGCCGGTGCGCATCGACGATGTGGGCAGCATCGTCGCTGCCATCCGCCCGCGCGCCGAGGCTGCCGGCGATCCCCGTCTGCTGCTCTGCTTCCCGGTGCGGGTGCCTGCCGGCTTCGACGAGGACAGCGTGCTGCAGCAACTGGGTGCCCAGGGCTTCACCCGCATCCACCGTCGCATCGAACTGCCAGCCGATGCCGACGCCGACACGACAGAAAAAACCACGGCCAAGGGCAAAGCCAAGACCCCCAAAGCCGGCGCCAGGCGTGCGAAAACCGCGGCAGCCACTTCGGCGCAGGCAAGCGGCGAAAGCCCGGCCACAGCCGCTTCCGGCAAGCGCGCTTCGGCCAAGGCCGCCCGGATCGCAGCCAGCGGCGAATCCCCCACCCGGACGAGCGACGACCCGGCGGCGGCGGCCATGACGCCTCCCGACACCGACTACCTGATCGCCGAAGCGCCGGCGCGCGGCATCACGCCGGTGCCGCTGCAACTGCTGGTGGTGGCCGACCGTTTCCGCGCCTCCACCGTGGCGGCCGACCGGCTGGCCGCCAGCATCGAGGCCGCACTCGACAAGGGCCAGGGTCAGCTCAGCGTGATCCCGCTCGATGCCGACGGCCAGCCGCTGCCCGCCTGGCCGTTCAGCGCCCGCTTTGCCTGCGCCACCTGCAACATCGATTACGGCGCCCCCACGCCCAGCCTGTTCTCCTTCAACTCGCCGCTGGGCGCCTGCGACACCTGCCGGGGCTTCGGGCGCGTGATCGGGCTGGATCTGGATCTGGTGATTCCCGACCCCAGCAAGTCGCTGGCCGAAGGCGCGATCAAGCCCTGGCAGACCCCCAGCTTCAAGGAGGCGCAGGACGAGCTGATGAAGTACGGTGCTGCCGCCGGCATCGATCTGCATGCGCCGTGGTCCAGGCTGTCGGAAGCCCAGCGGCGCTGGGTCATCGACGGTGCGCCGGACTGGAGCGGCAAATGGAACAGCCAGTGGTACGGGGTACGCAATTTCTTCAACTGGCTGGAGAGCAAAGCCTACAAGATGCACATCCGGGTGCTGCTCTCCAAATACCGCTCCTACACCACCTGCCCCGCCTGCCAGGGCGCCCGCCTCAAAGCCGAGGCGCTGCTGTGGCGGATCGGCAGCCAGGCCGATGCGCGACGTGCACTGGGCGAGGTCGAGGGCGATGCCGAAACCGAGACCAAGGCCGGTTCCGGTTCGGGTTCCAGTTCCGGTGCACCTGCTGCCACGCCTGCCGACGCCCTCGCGCCGCTGAAGGATGGCAGTGTCCGCCCCCGCCCGGACACCGGGCCGGACACGGACAGCGGCCCCGAGACGACGGACAGCGCGGAGGCCGGCCGCTACCGGCGTTTCATGCCGATGGGCACCCGCTGGAGCCAGGCCCAGCTCGATGCGCTGCCGGGGCTGACGATCCACGACATCATGCTGCTGCCGATCGACCGGTTGACGCGGCTGATGGAGGAGATCAGCCTGCCCGCCCCGCTCGACGAAGCGACCGAACTGCTGATGACCGAGATCCGGGCACGACTGCGCTTTCTGCACGATGTCGGCCTCGATTATCTGACGCTGGATCGTCAGTCCCGCACCTTGTCAGGCGGCGAAGTACAGCGCATCAATCTGACGACCGCGCTCGGCACCTCGCTGGTCAATACGCTGTTCATCCTCGACGAACCCTCGATCGGGCTGCATCCGCGTGACATGGACCGGATCATCGGCATCATGCACCGGCTGAAGAACGCCGGCAATTCGCTGGTAGTGGTCGAACACGACCCGCAGGTGATGTTCGCTGCCGAACGAATCATCGACATCGGCCCCGGCCCCGGTGAGCGCGGCGGCGAGATCGTCTTCGACGGCCCGGCCAGCGAGCTGCCCCATGCCCGTACACTGACAGCCGACTATCTGGCGAGCCGCAGGCAGGTGGCCAGCCGGCTGTCGCAGCCGGTCGATGCCCAGACACCGCGGCTGCGGCTGGAAGGCGTCAGCGCCCACAATCTCCAGCACATCGATGTGGCGATTCCACTCACGCGGCTGGTCTGTCTGACCGGCGTCTCGGGCAGCGGCAAATCCACGCTGATGCAGGATGTGCTGCTGCCGGCCTTGCTGAAGGCCCGTGGCGAGCCCACCGAGGCGCCCGGCGCCCATCGGGCACTGATCGGCAGCGAGATGATCGAGAACGTGGTCTTCGTCGACCAGTCGCCGATCGGCAAGACCACCCGCAGCAACCCGGTCAGCTACGTCGGCGCCTTCGATCTGATCCGCAAGCAATTCGCCGGCGCCGAGCTGTCGCGCGAGCGCGGCTACACCGCTGGCACCTTCAGCTTCAACACCGGCGACGGCCGCTGTCCGACCTGTCACGGCAACGGTTTCGAGCACGTCGAGATGCAGTTCCTCTCCGACGTGTATCTGCGCTGCCCGGACTGTGACGGCAAGCGTTTCCGCCCCGAGATCCAGGAAGTGCGCATCAACGGCCGCAGCGATGCCACCGCGATGGCGCGCCCGGTCGAGGCCAGCATCGTCGATGTGCTCGACATGACGGTGAGCCAGGCGCTCGCCTTCTTCAGTGCCACACCCGAGATCGCACGCCGGCTGCAGCCGCTGGTCGATGTCGGCCTCGACTATCTGAAGCTCGGGCAGCCGGTGCCTACCCTGTCCGGGGGTGAAGCCCAGCGCCTGAAGCTGGCGGGTTTTCTGGCGGAGGCTGCCGAACAGGCCCGCAAGAAAGGCGCCAGCAGCCGTGCCCGGCGCCAGCTCGGCGGCACCCTCTATCTGTTCGACGAACCCACCACCGGCCTGCATTTCGACGACATCGCCAAATTGCTGCGCGCCCTGCGCGCCCTGCAGCAGGCCGGCCACTCGGTCCTGGTGATCGAACACAATCTCGATCTGATCGCCGCGGCCGACTGGCTGATCGATCTGGGTCCGGGCGGCGGCGAACACGGCGGACGGGTGATCGCCACCGGCAGCCCGGACGAGGTGGCGGCCAACCCGGATTCCTTCACCGGCCAGGCGCTGCTCACCCATGCCGCCGAACTGGCACGCCGTGCCGAATGGGCCAAAGCGCCCCCCACGCTGCAGGAGCCGACGCCTGCCTGGGCGCTCGACGCCCCCACGGCCGACGGGCTGCTCGCCCACCGCAGCGGCAACGCCATCCAGGTTCACGGCGCACGCGAGCACAACCTGAAGAACATCGATGTCGAAATCCCGCGCGACCGGATGACGGTGATCACCGGCGTCTCGGGCAGCGGCAAATCCACGCTCGCCTTCGATGTGGTCTTCGGCGAAGGCCAGCGGCGCTATCTGGAGTCGCTGAATGCCTATGCCCGCCAGTTCGTGCAACCGGCCTCGCGCCCCGATGTCGACGGCATCTACGGCATTCCGCCGACGGTGGCGATCGAGCAGCGCACCAGCCGGGGCGGCCGCAAGAGCACCGTCGCCACGCTGACCGAGATTCACCACTTCCTGCGCCTGCTCTATCAGAAACTGGGCACGCAATACTGCCCGAACGACGACACCCCGATCGAGCCCCAGTCCTTCGACGCGATCGCCGCCCGCATTCTGCGGACCTATCGCGGTCGTCAGATCGGTCTGCTGGCGCCGCTGGTGCGCAACCGCAAGGGCATCTACACCGATCTGGCGAAATGGGCCAAGGGCAAGGGCTTCCCCTCGCTGCGGGTCGACGGCCGTTTCCTGCCCACCGACAAGTTCCCGCGCATCGACCGCTACGTCGAGCACACCATCGAGCTGCCGGTGGCCGATCTGCTCGTCTCCCCCGACGACGAGGGCGAGCTGCGCACCCAGCTCCAGCTTGCGCTGCAGCACGGCAAGGGTGTCGTGATGCTGCTGGAGGATGTCGATCGGCTGAAGACCGACCTCGAGGCCGAACTGCCCACCGTGCTGTTCAGCACCAAGCGCGCCTGCAGCCATTGCGGCACCAGCTATCCCGAACTGGACCCGCGCTCCTTCTCCTTCAACGCCAAGCACGGCTGGTGCCCCGCCTGCCTGGGCACCGGTCTGAAGGTGCTGGGCAAGATCAAGAACGACGAGCTGACTCCGGGCCTGGAGGGCGAGACCGATGCCGGCGTCAGCTACAGTGACGAGCCCTGCCCGGTCTGCGCCGGCCAGCGCCTCAACCCGGTGGCCCTGCATGTGCGCATCGGCGCCGAGTCGATCGCCACCGTCACGGCACGCTCGGTGCTGGCGGCCCGCGACTGGGTCGACAGCCTCGACGGCGCCTTCGACCGGCGCCAGAACGAGATCGCCAGCGGCATCCTTGCCGAGATCCGCAATCGCCTGCAGTTCCTGATCGATGTCGGCCTCGGCTATCTGACGCTCGATCGATCAGCCCCCTCGTTATCAGGCGGCGAATCACAGCGCATCCGCCTGGCGGGCCAGCTCGGCTCCAATCTGCAGGGCGTCTGCTATGTGCTCGACGAACCCACCATCGGTCTGCACCCACGCGACAACCTGCTGCTGCTCGATACCCTGGACAAGCTGCGCAACAAGGGCAACACCCTGCTGGTGGTCGAGCACGACGAGGAGACCATCGCCCGTGCCGACCATCTGATCGACATCGGCCCCGGCGCCGGCCGGCTCGGCGGTCGCATCATCGCCAGCGGCACGATGAGCGACCTCACCCACAATCCCGACAGTCTGACC
>JBHADS010000111.1:0-2736 GCA_041855185.1 Lautropia sp.
AAAGCCGGTCTGATCGAGATGCTGCCGGATCAGGGCCAGAACATCTCGCTGTCGGGGCGTAAGCTGACGCATGGTGGTAGCCTGCTTTCTGTCAATGGGTATCTGTATTTTTGTCCAGTATCGCTATCCTGACAAGTTTTTTTGAGGGGAACTACGCCATAAGTGCCAAAAAACGTTACACTGAGCACAGGATCGGTGTCTGGACGGTGCTACCGGAGTATGCGCTGGGTCCAGTGCATCATGAAGGCCGGCCCCTGTGGCTGTTGGAGTCATGGGTGGCGGCTTTTTATATGTCTATCGTTCTGTATTCGTTGAAGTTTGGCGTCCGGCACGGGTCGGCACAAACCAGGCGAGTGGAAGTGCAGGCTGCGGTGTGCCGAGGCATTCTGTGCGCAGCACCTGCGCTGCATGTCGGTTCTTTGCTGGAAGTGCCTTTTAATGTCGACCAAGATCTATGTAGGTAATCTGCCCTGGCGCACCACGGACATTCAATTGTCCGAGCTTTTCTCTGCCTATGGGGACGTGCTCAGCGTGCGTATCGTGTCCGATCGTGAGACCGGACGTTCCCGTGGTTTCGCCTTCGTGACGCTGGCTTCCGATGAAGGGGCCAAGAGCGCCATCGGGGCGTTGAACGGTTTCCTACTGGAAGGGCGTGCACTGGTGGTCAACGAAGCCAATGACCAGGGGCCACGCCAGGGCGGCCCACGGCGGCCGGGCGGCGGTGGCCGCGTTTCTCCGGGCAGCAACTGATTGCCTCTCGACCGGCTGCCTTTCGGGGGCACGCCGGTCGGTGGGGTGCCGCGCTCTCAGACCTGCATGCCAGCGGGCACGCGGATCGGTCCGCCGGTCTTGGCCTGGATTTCCTCGAAGCTGACACCATCGGCCAGTTCGACCAGTTCCAGTCCGTCCGGTGTCACGTCGAGCACGCCCAGATCGGTGATGATCCGGTTGACGACACCGACGCCGGTCAGCGGCAGCGTGCACTCGGGCAGGATCTTGTGATCGCCCCCCTTGGCGGTGTGCTCCATCAGGACCACGACGCGGCCGACCCCGGCCACCAGGTCCATCGCGCCGCCCATGCCCTTGACCATCTTGCCGGGAATCATCCAGTTGGCCAGGTCGCCCTGGGTGGAAACCTGCATCGCACCCAGGATGGCGATATCGATGTGACCGCCCCGGATCATCGCGAAGGAATCTGCCGAGCTGAAGATCGACGAGCCGGGCAGCACCGTGACGGTCTGTTTGCCAGCGTTGATCACGTCGGCATCGACGGTCTCCTCGGTCGGGAAGGGGCCGATGCCGAGCAGGCCGTTTTCGGATTGCAGCCAGACCTCGATGCCCTCGGGCACGTGGTTGGCCACCAGGGTCGGCAGACCGATGCCGAGGTTGACGTAGAACCCGTCCTGGAGTTCAGCGGCTGCACGCGCAGCCATTTGATTTCTGTCCCATGCCATGTTCGTTGTCTCCTGGTGATCAGTGGGTGCGAAGCGTGCGCTGTTCGATGCGCTTCTCGGGGTTCGGATTGACGATCAGTCGCTGCACGAAAATGCCGGGGGTATGCACCTGATCCGGATCGATCTCGCCGACTTCGACCAGTTCCTCGACCTCGGCAACCGTGATCTTGCCGGCGGTGGCCACCATCGGGTTGAAGTTGCGGGCCGTGCGACGGAAGATCAGGTTGCCGGCGCGGTCTGCCTTCCAGGCTTTGACCAGGGCGACATCGGCCGTCAGGCTGCGCTCCATGACATAGGTGTGGCCGTCGAATTCACGGGTTTCCTTGCCCTCGGCCACGATGGTGCCCACGCCGGTGCGGGTGAAGAAAGCGGGAATGCCCGCGCCGCCGGCCCGCAGTTTCTCGGCCAGTGTCCCCTGGGGGGTGAATTCCAGCTCCAGTTCGCCCGACAGGTACTGGCGCTCGAACTCCTTGTTCTCGCCCACGTAGCTGGCAACCATCTTCCTGATCTGCCGCGTGCGCAGCAGCATGCCCAGGCCGAAGTCGTCGACGCCGGCGTTGTTGCTGATGCAGGTCAGACCGGTCACGCCGGTGTCACGCAACGCGGCAATCAGTGCCTCGGGAATGCCGCACAGACCAAAACCGCCGACGGCGATGGTCTGGCCGTCTTTGACGATGTCCCGCAGGGCTTCTGCGGCAGACGGGTAGAGCTTTTGCATGTCTCCTCCTGAAAAGGCTCATCGATGAGAAGGGGGTTCGACTTCCAGGGTGCTCCCCGGGGCAGGCGCTGGCCCTGTCGCAGAAAGACGGCTGCGGGCAGGAGGCGCGGCGCCGGCCGGACGGGGCTCACATATTACTGTAACCAGGGCCGCCACCGCCCTCCGGTGTTGTCCAGACGATGTTCTGGGTGGGGTCCTTGATGTCGCAGGTCTTGCAATGCACGCAGTTGGCGGCATTGATCTGCAGGCGCTTGCCGCCGCTGCCGTCTTCCTTGTCCACGAACTCGTAGACGGCGGCCGGACAGTAGCGGGCTTCGGGGCCGGCGTAGGTGTCCAGATTGACCGCTACCGGGACGGCGCTGTCCTTCAGGCGCAGGTGGATCGGCTGATCCTCCTTGTGATTCGCATTCGAGATGAACACCGAGGACAGGCGGTCGAAGGTCAGCTTGCCATCGGGTTTCGGGTAGTCGATCGGCTTACAGTCGGCCGCGGGCTTCAGGTAGCGGTGGTCCTCCTGCTTGGTGTGCAGCGTGAAGGGCGCCTTGCCGCCGAACACTACCTGGT
>JBHADS010000112.1:0-3958 GCA_041855185.1 Lautropia sp.
GATGGAAGCACCTGAGCCGGCAGCCGAAGCCTCCCGGGTTCGACGCCCGCGCCACCCGCGAAGCACCCCGACACCGCTCGCGCCCCGCCCGGCCGAGGTCCGCCGTGCTGCACGCCTGGCAGGCGCCAGGAGCACGATACGGCAGCCGGGGCGTCGCCCGACAGCGCCCCGGCCGGCGGCCGGCCTGCCAAAAGCCGGTACAGAATGTGCCGGTGCGGGCTTTGCCGTCCAAGGGTGTTAAAGTGCGGGACACGCTCTAAAATGCACGCATCATCTCTGTCATCATGAATCAGTCAGTCCAGTCAAAGGACGCCATCGAACTGGACGCCGCCGATCTGCCGGCGTTCTGCCCCAATCCCAAGATGACGCTCTGGAGCCAGCACCCCCGGGTGTTTCTGGACGTGACCAAGACGGGTCACGCCCGATGTCCGTATTGCAGCACCCTGTATCGCCTGAAACCGGGCGCCAAGGTCGGTCACGGCCACTGAGCGGGGCGTGCTTTTCTGACTTTCAACACAAGGCTCATGTCATCCAATCCGAACGTTCACCACAACACAGCCACCGCCGCCCAGGAAACCTTCTATCAGGCGCTGGCCAATGCCGATATCGAAGCGCTGATGTCCGTGTGGGTGAATGACGATGCCGTGCTGTGCATCCTGCCCTCCGGCGAGCGTCTGCTCGGACCGGACTCGATCCGCGAGACCCACGAGGACGTGTTCTCGCAAGGGGCGGTGCGGGTCAGCTATCAGGAACTGCAATCCTTCGAGACCGGCACCGTTTCGGTCCATCACGTACTGGAACAGTTCGAGATCGAGGGCCACCCCGAGCTGCCGAACAAGTTCCTGGCCTACGCCACCAACATCTTCCTGCGCACCCCCGGGGGCTGGCAGATGATGCTGCACCACGCCTCGCATGCCGCCGGCGAGGTCGAGCTGCCCACCATTCCGCAGCCGGAATACCTGCACTGAGCCTGCATCGAGCGCCCCGCAGGCTTCGTGCCCGGGTGTCCGGCACAGCCTCCGGACCGAGCGAAGCAGCACGCCGCATACGCCCTGGCACCGCGCCGGGGCTGCCGCCAATGCCCCCGAAACATGCTTGGGCAATCCGTGCACCGGCGGCCGGTTTTTTGTAATTTTTTGTCACACCAAATCCCCTCCACCCGTCGCTGGCGAGGCCACGATCCGGGTCTGATACGGTCGGCGCGACGACGCTGCAACGCAGCAAAATCGAGGTGAGGCCGTGCATCCTCTGCCCCTCTTGCGCAACGCCTCGCACCCGACAACGGAAAATCAAGCAGTTCAGGAATGCCGACAACTGCAGGATGTTCGGCATTGTTGCGCACTGTTGATGGCAGTTCGCGTACTCACCAACCTCCTTCAGCCCTTTCAAGGGCTACAGCCAATCTGCAGACAGCCTGAAAATCCGCCGATCCGCGTCGATGCTGCATAGCAGCATGAATTGATTACCCCGTGATGCGAACCCGGTTTTCTCGTGCACCATTCGAGAGCACGGCGCGCCTCGACGCCGGCCTCGAACAGCGCCTGGCCCGCTCCGTGCTCACCGCACACTTCACCCGGGCCTTATATTTCCCGCTATGATCCCTGACATTCAACAGTCGCATCATGCGATACGGAGACTCACTTCATGAAATTGTCCTTCAAGCTTGCAGCCGCCGCCGCTGCCTTGTTTGGTGCCGGGATGGTGCAGGCAGCCACGATCACCATTTCCTGTGGTTCTGTCGGTCAGGACTATGAGTTCTGCAAGAAAGCCACCGATGAATGGTCGAAGAAGACAGGCCATACCGTGAAGCTTTTTTCCACGCCCCAGAACTCGGCCGACATCCTCGGGTTGTACCGCAAGATGTTCGCCGCCAAGTCGAAGGACGTTGATGTGATCTCGGTCGACGTGATCTGGCCCGGCATGATCGGCCAGCACCTGCTCGATCTGAAACCCTATTCCAAAGGTGAGGAAGCCAATCAGTTCCCCGCCATCGTCGCCAACAACACGGTGGACGGCAAGCTGGTTGCCATGCCCTGGTTCACCGATGCCGGCCTGCTCTACTATCGCAAGGATCTGCTCGAGAAGCACAAGCTCGCCGTGCCCAAGACCTGGGAAGAGCTGAGCAAGACCGCGGCCGCCGTCCAGGAAGCCGAGCGCAAGGCAGGCAATCAGGACTTCCACGGTTTCGTCTGGCAGGGCAAGGCCACCGAAAGCCTGACCTGCAACGCGCTGGAGTGGATCAACAGCAGCAACGGCGGCCTGATCGTCGAAACCGACGGCAAGATCAGCATCAACAACCCGAACGCCGCCAAGGCGCTGAACATGGCGGCTGGCTGGATCGGCAGCATCTCGCCGCAGGGTGTGCTGAACTACTCGGAAGAAGATTCACGCGGTGTCTTCCAGAACGGCAAGGCCGCCTTCATGCGCAACTGGCCCTATGTCTGGGCGCTGGCACAGGGTGCCGACAGCCGCGTGAAGGACAAGGTGGGCGTGGCGCCGCTGCCCGCAGGTCCGGATGGCAAGAACACGGCCACGCTGGGCGGCTGGCAGCTGTCGGTGTCCAAGTACTCGGCCAACCCCGAAGCCGCGGCCGATCTGGTGATGTTCCTGACCAGCAAGGCGCAACAGAAGCAGCGCGCGATCGAAGGCGCCTACAACCCGACCTATCCGGATCTGTACAAGGACAAGGACGTGCTGGCGGCGAACCCCTTCTTCGGCGATCTGTACGATGTGCTGCAGAACGCCACCCCGCGTCCCTCGACCGTGACGGCGGCCAAGTACAACGACGTGAGCCAGAGCTTCTGGAACGGCGTGCACGATGTGCTGAGTGGACGCACCTCCGGTGAGGACGCCGTCAAGAAGCTGGAAGGCCGCCTCAAGCGCGTGCAGCGCGGTTCCTGGTAAGCGTCTGACGCCCAGCGCCCCCGGCCGTTCGGACCGACCTCCGACGGCCCCGGGCGCCCTTCCTCTCCTCTACCCGGCCCGTTCTGCATCCGGCAGTACGGGCCTTTTTTTGCCGCCCAAACAAGGATAAAGACTCGCATCACGAGGCAGCCATGGCACAAGCATCCCGCAGAACCCGTCAGGCATGGATATTCCTGACCCCCATGATCATCACCCTGCTGGCCGTGGCCCTCTGGCCGCTGGCGCGCACCATCTGGTTCAGTTTCACTGACGCCGCCATCGATAACCCCGAAGCCGCCCAGTTCATCGGTCTGGAGAACTACTGGGGCGAATATGGTCTGTTCGGCAATCCCAACAATACCGACGGATTCTGGAACAGCGAATGGGGGGTCGCCATCCGCAACACGCTGTGGTTCGCGACCATCTCGGTGACGCTCGAAACCCTGATCGGCCTGGGCGTGGCGCTGCTGCTGAATCAGGAATTCCGCGGGCGACTGCTGGTGCGTGCAGCCGTGCTGGTGCCCTGGGCGATTCCGACCATCGTCTCGGCCAAACTGTGGGGCTGGATGCTGCACGATCAATTCGGCCTGATGAACCACTGGCTGCGCGGTCTCGGCATCATCGATCACAACATCGCCTGGACGGCCGACCCGAACTGGGCGATGTGGACGGTGATCGGGGTCGATGTCTGGAAGACCGTGCCCTTCATGGCACTGCTGATTCTGGCTGCCCTGCAGACCGTGCCGAAGGATGTGTACGAAGCGGCCAAGGTCGATGGCGTGAACCCCTTCCGCGTGTTCTGGAACATCACTCTGCCCTTCATCAAGCCCGCGCTGATGGTGGCGGTCATCTTCCGCCTGCTCGATGCACTGCGCGTCTTCGATCTGATCTATGTACTGACCTCCTCCAGCAGCAGCACGATCTCGATGTCCGGCTTCGTGCAGCGCGAGATGGTCGAGAACGGCTACATGGGCTATGGTTCGGCCGCCTCGACGGCGCTGTTCCTGATCATCGGCCTGTGCACGGTTGCCTACATGAAATTCATGCGCGGCAA